>JANNQH010000230.1:0-4076 GCA_031400655.1 Deltaproteobacteria bacterium
GCGGCTCGCGATCCGTGAGGCACAGCCGGGGGCCTTCGATGGATCGCCCGCGCTGCAGGCGATCGCGGAACGTTACCGCGCCTCGATGCCGGTGCGGATCACGGATACGGGGGACGTGCTCGATCCGGATCGGCCGTTCCGGGTGCTGCTCCCAGACGGCGTCGAGCAGCGGGTTTCGGGGGAGCGAATCGACGTGTATCGCGATGGCCGGCTCGTCGAGTCGCGCGCGCTGCCGTGGCTCGAACGGGTGGTGCGGCGGATCGGGATCGCGTGGCACGGCTGGCGGCTTCGAGTCCGGGGTCGCTAGTCGGGCGGTGCCGGAGCCGGGGCTCCACCGGGCTGCCTGCTCCTCGCTCGCAGCCGGCGAAGGCGGAACGAGACTCAGTTGCGCTACGGATGGATGGAGAGGGTCCCGATCCATGACGCATCTCGTTCTCGTCCACGGCGCCTTCCACGGCGCGTGGTGCTTCGATCCGCTCGTCGAGGTCCTGCGGCGCCGCGGCCTCGCGTACACAACCCCGGAGCTGCCGCTGACGTCGCTCGCCGCCGATGCGGCGGCGGTGACGCGCGCGCTCGACCGTCTGGCCGAACCCGTCATCCTGCTCGGGCATTCGTACGGCGGCGCGGTCGTCACAGTCGCCGGCATCCACCCGACGGTCGAGCGCATCATCCTGCTCGCCGCTTTGGCGCCCGACGACGGAGAGCCGCCGAACGGGGGTCCGCTCGAAATCGACAGAGCATTTCTGGCGGCCTTGCGCCCGAGCGCCGCCGGTCCGCTCGAGGTAGATCCGGCGCGGGCGGCGGAGCTCTTCTATCCCGACGCCGATCCCCGCGCGGCGGCGGCGGCCGTTGCGCAGCTTCGTCCCGGCAACACGGGCGCGCCGGGCGAGCGAATCGAGCGGGCGGCGTGGCGGCATCGTCCGACGGATTACGTGGTCTGCGCCGGCGATCCGATCATCCTGCCCGCTTCCCAGCGTGCGTTCGCCGCGCGCACGGGGGCGGCGGTGCACGAGATTCCGGGTGACCACTCGCCTTTTCTCGCTCGGCCAGAGGCACTCGCGGATCTGATCCTGCGGATCGTCGGCTGATTCAGCCGCGCAGCGATCGGGGCTGCGTCGCGAGCTTCCCGACGTGTCGCGCCGTGAGGTGACCCGACGTGTAGAGCCAGCGCAGCGTGTCGGCGTAGGTCTCGTGGGCGCTGCGGAATGTGATTCCGAGCTCCCTCGTCGTCCGCTCGCCCGAGGCGCCGGGCCAGCGCGTCGCGAACTCCATCGCGTCGCGCGAGAGCGGGAAGCTGAAGTCGTAGACGTGCTTGATCCAGTCGCCGACCGTGCCGAGCATCCGGAAGAGCGGGCCGGGCACCGGGAAACGCCAGATCCATTTGCCCGTCACGTCGTCGAGGACGCGATAGGTGGCGGGCCAGGTCAGCATCGGGCCAGCTGCCGCATAACGGTAGGCGCCGCCCGGGAGCTCGAGCAGCTTCGCGTGGAGGGCGGCGAGATCACGCACGTCGACGATCTGGAAGTAGCTCGAGGTGTTGACGCCCGTCTGTTTGAGGAAGGTGTAGACGGCCTGGTTCGCCTCGGAGAGGCCGGGGTCGTCAGGGCCGACGATGCCGGTGGGATAGGAAACGCGGATCGGCGCGCCCTCGGCCTGCATCCGGCGGATCGCGTGCTCGGCCTCGGATTTGCTCTGGGCGTAGGCGGTCGTGCCCGGGGCGATCGGCATGTCGAGCTCGAGCGGTCCGCAGCCCGGCACGAAGAAGACCGACATGCTCGAGACGTAGACAATCGACGGCAGCCCGCGCTTGACGGCGCCGCCGACCACGAGCTCGACTCCGCGGCGATTCGTCGCGAGCACCTTCGCCGCCAGCTTGCGCTTCATCTCGACGAGCGCCGCGCCGTGGAAGACCGCGTCGCAGCCCGCCATCGCGCGGGCGACCGAGGACTCGTCCGTGATGTCTCCGGCGATGACGTCGGCTTCGGGAATTGCGATGCCGTGGGGATCGAAGACGCGGCGAACCTTCGCCGGATCGCGCACGAGCAGGCGAACCGAATGTCCCGCAGCCAGGAACGCGCGCACACTGTGCGAGCCGGCGAAGCCCGTCCCGCCCGTCACCATCACGCGCATGCTGGATCCACCATTCTCGTTCTGACCACGCCGGACACCCGGACTAATGACAGAGCGCGCACGCCTCCAGCGACGACGCCCTCTGATTCGCCCGCCGCAGCATACCGGGCATCGCCCGCCGCGTCCGCCGAGGGTGCGCGCTCGCCTGCGAGACTTCGCCTGCTGCGGCCGTCTCGACTCGACACGCCGCTGTCGGCGCGTTACTGCTGTTTGCGCGCTGGGACGAGCGGGCGTGCTCGCGCGCTCCCCCGAGATCAGTCTCCGCAGGTTCAGGCGGGAGGAATCGTGTACCGGATCATCCAATGGACGACGGGGAATGTGGGTCGGCGGGCGGTGCGAGCCATCGTCGAGCACCCCGAGCTCGAGCTCGTGGGTCTCTTCGCGCACGGCGAGGACAAGCTCGGCCGCGACGCGGGCGAGCTCTGCGGTCTGCCGCCGCTCGGCGTGCGCGCGACGAACGACGTCGACGCGCTGTTGGCGCTTCGGGCCGATTGCGTGAACTACAACGGGCTCTTCCCGGACGTCGACGTGATCGAGCGGTTTTTGGCCGCCGGGACGAACGTCGTGACTACGAGCGGCATGGTGACCGGCAAGAACCTCGGCATCGCCGCGCGTCTCGAACGCGCCGCTCTCGCGGGTCGCGCATCGATCTTCGGGAGCGGCATCAATCCAGGCTTCATGAACATGCTGCCGGTCGCGTTGACCGCGCTCACGGATCGCGTCCACTCGATCTCGATGACCGAGACGGCCGACGTCCGGAACTATCCCTCGGCGGGCTCGTGGGAGACCTTCGGCTGGGGCAAACCGCTCGGCCACCAGATGCAGGACATGGACGCGAATCCGATGAACGCCGTCTTTCTCGACGGCCTCGACTGGATGGCGGATGCGCTTGGAATCGAACTCTCCGATCACAAGGTCGAGACCGACTACGCGATCGCGACCCGCGACATCGAGCTGCCCTGGATGCGCTTCCCGAAAGGCACGGTCGCGGGCCAGCGCATCTCGTGGAAGGGCTTCGCGGAGGGTCGCTGCGTCGTCTGCTGCACCGTCGCCTGGAAGATGGGCGAAGACCTGGAACCGAGCTGGTCGGCACCGCAGGGCTACGAGATCGTGATCGAGGGCGAGCCTCGGATCCGCACCGTGGTCGAGCTCGAGCAGCCGACGCTGCCCGGCCTCTCGCGCGAGGGCGACCGCATGGACCTGATCATGATCTCGACGGCGATGCCGCCGATCCTCGCGATTCCGCACGTCTGCCGCGCGCGGCCCGGGATCGTGACGTATTCGGACCTGCCCGCGATGGGAGCCCGAGGTCTCGTCGTTGGCTCCGCCGGCGATTTCTCGCGCGGGTAGGCAGTCGCGGTGCGCGGCTGCCCGAGCTCCTCTTGCCGCTGTCGGGCGGGCGCGCGAGACTCGAGCTTCAGCTCGGGCGACCCGCTCGAACGACGGAGCCGGCATGAGCGAGATTCGTGACTGGCTGTTTGCCGCGCAAGACGCGACGCTCTGCACGCTCGCCGCGGAGCCCGAGATCCAGGGCTTCCCGTTCGGGTCTCTGACGCCTTTTGCACTTCGCGCGGATGGCACGCCGTTCGTGTACATCTCCGCGATCGCCCAGCACACGAAGAACCTGACCCGCGATCCGCGCTGCTCGCTCTTCGTGCGCAATCCCGCCGCGCGCAGCGCGGGCGACGCGCAAGCCAGCTGGCGCCTCACCGTGCTCGCGAATGCGCGCCGACTGGAAGTGACCGGCGACGAGCTCGAGGAGCTGAAGGCGCGCTACGGCGCGCGCGTGCCCGACATGCCGCGCTACGGCGACGCCCACGACTTCGCGTTCTGGTCGCTCACCCCCCTGCGGCTGCGCGCGATCGGCGGCTTCGGCGCGATTCGCTGGCACGAGCCGAGCGCGCTGTTGATCGATCCGCAGGGCGACGGCTGGCGCGAGGGGGCGG
>JANNQH010000231.1:0-3020 GCA_031400655.1 Deltaproteobacteria bacterium
AGTTGCGCAATGCGTTGTACCACCGCAGGGGTAGCGCTCACATCAAAGCGCCAGACGTTGCCCAGCAGGTCGCCGCCGTAGACGATGGTCGTCGTGTTGTCCTGCGCGAAGTTGATGGCGAAGCCCGCGGTCTTGGCAAAGCCGCTGGGTGTGGTAATGGTGCCGACGTTGCGCGGCGGCAACGCGCGACACGCTTCGACTTCTCCCCAGGACGGGCCCCCGGAGTGCTCCAGGTGACATCTTGTTCTTTAGCGGCGGTGAAGAAAAGGCCCCTTTTACTTCCTACACCCCCTATTGCCCCTCTTCGAAGCTTCGAACCCGAGGGTCGGGGGTTCGAATCCCTCCCGGCGCACCATTGATTCCGCCGATCCGCGCCTAATACCTACGCGATCGGTGGATTCTGATGGCCGTCGGCCCAGCGCGTAGGCGCCCTGCCCATTCGCTGTGCAGCCCCTGCCGCAGAGCTCGCCCACCGCCGCCTGAAGTCGACCCAGGAGTGCGCCGGACCGGGCACCATTCTTGCGAGCCGACCCGGTGGTGAACCAGTCCATCGCTTCGCCGTCGCACTCCCCCATCGAGCGCTACCTGCACGCGCTTCATGCGCATTTCCTCGCCCTCGAGGAGGGGACGGTCGCGACCTATATCCCCGAGCTCGGCAAGGCCGACCCGCGCTGGTTCGGAATCTGTATCGCGACCGTCGACGGCCACGTCTATGAGGTCGGCGACTCGCGCCTACCCTTCACGATCCAGTCCATCTCGAAGCCATTCGTCTACGGGCTCGCACTCGAAGATCGCGGCAAGTCGACCGTGCTCGAGCGGATCGGCGTCGAGCCGACGGGCGAGCCGTTCAACGAGATCAGCCTCGAGCCGGGCAGCGGGCGGCCGCGCAACCCGCTCATCAACGCGGGCGCCATTGCGGCGACGTCTTTGGTGGCAGGCCGCTCGCCGGCGGACCGCTGGGCGCGCATCCTGGCGCTATTCGAGCTGTATGCAGGGCGCGGCCTCGCGCTCGACGAGGCCGTCTACCAATCCGAGCGCGAAACCGGTCACCGAAACCGAGCGATAGGCCACATGCTGCGCAACTTCGGCATCCTCGACGAGGAGCCCGACGCTCCGCTCGACCTGTACTTCCGACAGTGCTCGATCTCGGTCACCTGCCGCGACCTTGCGCTGATGGCCGCCACGCTCGCGACGGGGGGCGTGAATCCGCTGACGCGACAGCGCGCCATCGGCGAGGACAGCGTCGACGAAGTCTTGAGCGTGATGACGACGTGCGGGATGTACGACTCCGCCGGCGAGTGGCTCTACCGCGTCGGCTTTCCCGCCAAGAGCGGGGTTGCCGGAGGGGTGCTCGCCGTGCTGCCCGGTCAGTTCGGCATCGGCGTCTTCTCGCCGCCCCTCGATGCGCGCGGCAACAGCGTGCGGGGCGTCGCCGTGTGCAGCGCGCTCTCGAACGAGCTCGAGCTGCATTCGCTGCGGGCAGCCCGCGCTGCGCTCTCGCCGATCCGCTCCCATTTCGACCTCCGCCGCTCTGCATCCCGGCGCCTGCGTCCGGAGCCCGAACGCATGATCCTCGCGGAGGTCGCGCGGCAGGCCGCGGTCTACCAGCTGCAGGGCGATCTCTCGTTCGCGAGCATCGAACGTGTCGTGCGCCGATTCCAATCCGAACGCGCGGCGCTCCGCTGCGTCGTGCTCGACCTGGATTTCGTCTACGAGATCAGCGATCCGGCGGTCCGTGTATTGCGCGAGCTGCTCGAAGGAGCGGCCCAGAGCGGCCTCGCCCTCTCGTTCGTAGGCCTCCCGAAGCAGCCCCGTCTCGCCCGCAGCCTTGGAGAGGCCGTGGCGTCGGGCGAGCTCCCGCACTTCCCGCAACATCCCGACCTGGATGCGGCGCTCGAGTGGTGTGAGGATGTGCTGTTGGGACCGCGGCCGACGGGCGCCGACGCAGTCGAGCTTGCGCTCGACACACACCCTTCGCTTCGCGGCCTCGATTCCGAGGCGCTTCGCTGCGTGGTGGCGCTGGCCGAGCGACGCGAGCTCGCGCCGCAAGAGCTCGTCTGGCGCGAGGGCGACCCGTCGGAGGAATTCTGGCTGGTCGTCTCGGGGCGGCTCAGCGTGCTGGCGGCGAGTCCCGATGGAAGGCTGCGGCGGCTCTCGACGCTCCTGCCCGGCACGAGCTTCGGAGAGACCGCCCTGATCGAGCACGGCACGCGCACCGCGTTCGTCCGCGCAGACGAGCGCTCGACTTGTTGGGCACTCCACCGCGAGGCGCTCGAGGCCGCGAGCATCACGCGCCCACACCTGATGCGCGCGCTGCTCCAGAGTCTGTTGCGTTCCGCCATGGACGTGAACGCGCGCCTCACGCGGGAGCTTGCGTCAGCGCGTGCAGAGCCCGTGCTTCCCGCCTCCAACGCGGACTCTAGTCATCCTCGAATCTAGTGAGTGAGCGCGAATCGCGGCGGCTTCGGCGATGCCTCGATCACGTCCGTCAGCGACTTCTCGATGTCGAGTCGCCAGGTCCGGAATCGCTCGGCATCGTGGGCGTGGGTGAAGACGACGAACTGCTTCTTCTCGATCGCATCGGCCACCAGGATCCCAACGGCCTCGGGCTGAACGGCCTGCCTCATCTCGTCGGGGAAATAGAACCACTCGGCACGCCGCTCAGCGGGGACCCCGGAGAAGCGTGCCGTCTCACCGAGATTCGTGGCGACGAGCCCCGGGCAGAGCACAGTCACCCCGATGCCTTGCGGCCGCAGCGACCGCGCCAGCACCTCCGAGAATCCGTAGGCCGCGAATTTCGACGTGATGTAAGGCCCGGCATCCCATGAATACGCCCAGATCCCGGCCACCGACGCCGTGTTGACGACGTGGCCCTCGCCCCGTTCGACCATCGCCGGCACGAACGCCTGCACACCGCGCACGAGCCCCAACACGTTCACGTCGAGGACCCACTGCCAATCCTTCATCTCGACCCGCTCCGACGGGCCGAGAACCGAAACGCCCGCATTGTTGCAGAGCAC
>JANNQH010000232.1:0-8687 GCA_031400655.1 Deltaproteobacteria bacterium
CAGCATCAGCACGGTCTTGCCGATGTCGTCGGGCACCCCGATCCGCCCGGCCGGCAGCTTGCGTCCGCGCTCGGCCATCTTCTTCTCGTCGTACCACTCCCGCAGCGAGTCCGTGTCGACCATGCCCGGCGCCACGCCGCAGACGCGGATCCCGTGCGCCGCAAGCTCCCGCGCAAGAGTCCCCGTCGCCTGGATCAGGCCCGCCTTGGCGGCGCCGTAGGGCACGAGGCGCGGCGACGCGCGCCAGGCGCCGACCGAGGCGATGTTGATGATGACGCCCGGCCGACCAGTCTCGATCATGAAACGCGCGAAGGCTTGGGTGCAGGTCAGCACCGAGACGAGGTTCCGTTCGATCGTCCCACGCCAGTATTCGGGGCCGGACTCGAGGAGCGTGCCTTCGGGCTTGCCGCGTCGCCCGCCCACGTTGTTGACGAGGATGTCGACGCGGCCGAAGCGCTGCTTCGTCGCCTCGACGAGCCTGGCGACATCCTTCGGATCCTCGGCGTCACCGACCACCGTCAAGACTTCGCGGCCCGAGCCGCGCAGCTCCGCCGCTGCCTTTTCGAGGGGCTCCGCCCGGCGCCCGGTGATCACGACATCCGCGCCGACCTGCACGAACTGCCGCGCACACCCGAGCCCCACGCCCTGGGATGCTCCCGTGATGACCGCGACCTTGCCTTCGAGACCCAACACCGAATTGCTCATGGCGAACTACTCCAACCTCTATTGAATCAAGAGCGCCGTCAAGAATGCCGTCAAGAACCACCGCCCAACAACCGCCGACGAATCTCGGGGTCGCGGACGAAAACGGGCAGCCCCGTATCGTCGAGGTAACCGGGCCGGATGCTGGCGCCGCCGTCGACGGCGAGCAGCTGCCCGGTGATCCAGCTCGACAGATCCGAAAGCAGAAACAAGACCGCGCCGGCAATATCATCCGGCGTCCCGCGACGGCCCATCGGGATCACGGCGCGATCCTGCGCGGTCTCGCCGCTGCCTGCATTCTTCGGAACCTGGATCGTCCCGGGCCCGACCGCGTTGACGCGGATCCCGATTGGTCCCCACTCGAGGGACATCGTGCGCGAGAGCGCGAGCAGGGCAGCCTTCGAAGTCGCATAGCCCGCCCCGAACGGCATTCCCTGGAGCGCTGCGATCGTCGCGATCTGGACGATGCTGCCGGGCCGCTTCTGCTCGGAGAGCGCACGCGCGAACGCCTGGGACGTGAAGAATGCGACCTTCAGGTTCGTTTGCAGCAAGGCGTCGAGGGTCTCCTCGCTGTAGTCGAGAAGCGAGGCCCAGCGCGTGATCGGGAGACCGCCGACGACGTTGACGAGGCCGTGGAGCGCGGACCCGCCGCGCGCGGCGAGAGCCATGATCTTCCGCGCCCCTTCGGCGCTCGCCGCATCGAGGAGACAGCGCTGTCCGCGGCCGCCGACGGATTCGATCGCGGCCATCGCCTGATCGAGGGCGGCTTCGTCGCGATCGACGGCGGTTACGAAAGCGCCCTCGGAGGCGACGAGGCGAGCGATGGCGGTGCCAATCCCGCCGCCGCCGGCGCCGACGATGACGACACCCCGCCCGGCCAGTGAGAGCTTCGACATGGATCCGACGTTAACCCAGGAGCGGCATCGGCAAGCGGGTGCTGGCGCTCCGCTGCCGCGCCGCGCAGACTCAGCCGGGCGATCGGGCACGGACCCTCCGATCCGTACCCTACGAGGACGAGCCATGAGCGCGGCGACAGGTCTGCTGCTTCAGTTCGTGCGCTGCAATGCGCCGGCCCGCGCGGGCGAGTGGCTGCGCTGGCTCGACGAGGTCCACCTGCCGGACCTGTGCGCGGTCGAGGGCGTGCGCGCAGCGACGGCCTGGGCGCTGCGCGTGCAGCCCGAGCCCGGCATGCCCTCGGTCGGCTTCTCGCACGCGGTCCTGATCGAGCTCTCGGGAGACCTCGCCGCTTGCGTCGCCCGCCTGCACGCGTGCGAGGACTTGCTCCGCGAAGCTGGACGCCTCGATCGCAACCACAGCCTGATCGCCGAAGACCGGCTGCGCGCCCACGGCCGCCACGCGAACAAGCCCGTCCCCGGCCCCGATTTGCACGGCCACATCCTCGCCTATGTCCACTGCAACGACCCGCGAGAGGAAAAGCAGTGGGACCACTGGAACGACACGGTCCACATGCCCGACATGCTCGCCTCGGACGGCTTCAGGGGCGTATCGCGCTGGGTCCGCGACCCGCGCAGCGAGCGCGGGACGAATTTTGTCACGCTCTACGACGTGGGCGAATGCGGCGTCGAGATCGCGGTCGCGCGCTCCGCGGCCGTGATGCCGGGGCTCGTCGCGGCGGGCCGCAAGCACGAGGGCCATGTCGGCGGGCTGACGGTGATGTTGGTGCGGCCGTGATCCCGATTTGACAGAATCCCCCCCGGTTGTAGCGTGACGGACACGCTCTGTTATTCATGCGTCCGCACTGGCCGACAACGGGCCCCGCAGCGACGCGTCGAGGAGGAAGCTCGCATGCAGGATCGACGACCCGGAGAGGGCACGACGGGCGGTGGACGCGGGGCGGTGGCGCGCTTCGCGCCGGCGGCGGCGGTGGCTCTCGACGATCTCGAAGCGATCGTCTGGCGGCGGGTGGACATCGATCTGCTCGATCTTACGGCGCGCCTCTTCGCCTCCATTCACGGGATCCCCGCGCTGGCGCGACCGGCGGAGTGTGGCCCGAGCCCGTGGCAGGGGCGCGACGCCTCCGAGTGGCGAACGTTCTCGGAGCTCGCTGCGAGCCAGGAAGGCGCCCTCGAATTCGCCGAGCAGTTCGCCCTCGACGTATCGTCCGTCGACGACGAACTCCGGACGACGCTCGTCCGATCCCTGGGCGACAAGGCGGCCGAGTTCGCCCAGGCGGTCTACGTCGCCGACGTGATTCCCCGGGCGCGTTTCGTGCTCGACCGGATCTTCGGGTCGAGCGACCGCGTGGCGACGCGTTCGACGAGCCGACTCGCCGCGGACGCGACCGTCTGGAACGGGATCGAGGAGGTGATCCGTGTGATCCCTGGACTCCAGGGTCTCGACGCGGTCATGACCGAGCTCGTGCGGCTGCGCGGTGCACGGGCGCATCAATGCCGCTTCTGCAAATCGGTGCGGAGCCGCTCCGCGATGGTCGCCGGCGCCAGCGACGCGATGTTCGAGGCGGTCGACAATTATCGGACGAGCGATCTGCCCAATGCCGTGAAGGCGGCGCTCGCGTTCACCGACACATTCATCTGGACACCCGGCCACTTTTCGCAGGAAGAGATTGCCGACCTGACGAAGCATCTCTCGCCCGCGCAACAGGTCGAGCTCGTGCTCGACATCGCTCGCAACGCCTCGAACAAATTCGCCGTCGCGATGGCGGCCGACGCCGCCAACATCAGCGAGGGCTACGAGGTCTACGACGTCAAGCCCGACGGCTCGATCGAGTATGGGCTGACTGCTCCCTGAACAGAGAGATGCAATGAAGTTCTGGCAAGCGCTCACCTGGGTCGAGCCCGATCAGCTGCTCGAGACGGCGAAGTTCGCGGAGGAGGCCGGCTTCGACGGCTGCATGCTCGGCGACCACGGCGTCTATCCGCGCGACATCGCGGCCGGCTATCCCTATGCGACGGACGGGGTCCCGCCGATGCGAGCCGATGCGGACTACCCGGATTGTTGGGCGACGCTCGGTGCGCTCGCGGCCGTGACGAAGCGGCTGCGATTCACGGTGAGCGTGTACGTGCTCCCCCTCCGCAACGTCTTCGAGGTCGCACGGGCGACGGGGACGCTCGCGATCCTTTCGAATGACCGCGTCGCCCTCGGCGCCGGCATCGGCTGGATGAAGGAAGAGTTCGACATCTACGGCGTCGACTTCAAGACCCGCGGCAAGCGCTGTGACGAGATGATCGAAGTGCTCCACAAGCTCTGGCAGGGCGGCATGGTCGAGCACCGCGGGCGCTTCTTCGGCTTCCCGCCTCTCCAGATCGCTCCAGCGCCAAAGAAGCCGGTCCCGATCTGGATGGGCGGATCGAGCGCCCCGGCCCTTCGGCGCACCGCGACGCTATGCGATGGCTGGCTCGGTGCGGGCAATACGCCCGAGGAAGTCCCGGGCATTCTCGCGACCCTGACGCGCCTGCGCAGCGAAGCGGGCCGTGCGCATCTCCCCTTCGAGACGATCGTCGGCCTCAGCACGCCACCCGACGTCGATACCTTCAAGCGCCTCGCGGAGAAGGGCATGACGACGGGCATCAGCTACCCGTTCAAGTTCGCGTTGGGAGAGAGCTCGAGCCTCGACCAGAAGAAGCGCGTGATGGAAGAGTTCGCGGAGAAGATCATCCGGCGCTGCGCCTGAACCGCGGCCAGTCAGCGCGGCCGCGCAGTGCGCGTCCCTGGTGCGTCGAGAGGATCCCCCATGGACATCGGTCTCTTGATGTTGGCCTTTCCGGGGAAGGCTCGGGAGATCGCCTGCCGAACCGAGGCCGCCGGCTTCACGCATCTCGCGCTCGGCGATACCCAGAACCTCGGCCCCGAGACCTGGAGCCAGCTCATGCTGGTCGCCGGTGCGAGCCGATCCATCCGCATCGGAACCGGCGTGACAAACACCACGACCCGCGACGTCGCGATCACTGCCTCCGCCGCCCTTGCCCTCCAGCTCGAGAGCGGCGGTCGCGCCTTCTGCGGTATCGGTCGCGGCGACTCGGCCCTCGCGAAGATCGGAATGAAGCCCGCCGCGCCGGATGACTTCGAAGCCGACCTGGTGCACCTGCGCGCCTACTTGAGCGGAAGCTCGACGCCGCGTGGGCAGGCCTCGAGCCGCATCGAATGGAGCCAGGGCCTTTTGATACCGCGGGTCCCGATCGAGGTGGCAGTCTCGGGGCCCCGGGTGCTCGAGATCGCGGCGCGCCACGCGGACGCAGTCATCTTCTGCATCGGCGCTGATGCAAAGACCCTCGAGCGCGCGATCGCGGCGGCGCGGGAAGCGGTGCAGCGCGCGAGCCGCGATCCGAAGGCGATCCGGTATGGCGCCTTCGTGAATTGCGTCGTCGACGAGGACGTCGAGCGCGCACGGGCGATTGCTCGGGGCGGCGTCTCGGTGTTCGCGCGCTTTGCCGGATGGTCGGCGGGGGCCGGCGATCTCGGCGACGCCACCCTGCGCGCGGAAGCGCGTCCGCTCGCCGAGCGTTACGAGATGGACCGGCACGCCCAGGCGGCCGGCCACGGCGCGAAGACCCTCGACGCCGCCCACGTCGACCGTTTCGCCATCGTCGGTCCAGTGCGCCACGCCGTCGCGCGCCTGCGCGAGCTCGCCCAGGTTGGCCTCGACTTCGTCACGATCGCTCCGGGCTCGAGCGACATGGACTGGGAGACGGGCTGGCAATCGATCGAGACGATCGGGCGCGGGGTGATTCCGGCGTTTCGATGAAACGGCGATCCGCCCGCACGCTGCCGGGCGCTCGACGCCCGCCTAGCGGTGCACCATCTGGATCTTCTCGCCGCTGCGCGTCCGGCCGCCGGCCTTGATCCAGGCCTTGAATACCCGGGCCGAGTCGCGTGCCGGGTTGTAGATGTCCTCTTCGGACTTCCACTTCATGATGCCGCCGATCTTCCCGGCATAGACGAGGCGCGACCAATTCGGAAACGCATAAGGCTCGCCATTCTGCTGGAAGGGCTCGGGAAAGGCGTTCTGCACGCCCCAGACGATCGCCCCCTTCTCCTCGTCGACCACCATCCAGTCGATCGGAAACGTCATCGTCGGAAACGGCGCCATCACGTCGCAGATCCATTTGCGGATCGCGGGGCCGCCGTGGATGTCGCCGTAGGCGTGCTCGATGTACTCGGCGTCGTCGCTGAAGCAATCGGCCCAGACGTTCCAGTCGCCGCTCGTCGAAGCGATGTCGCGGCGGCGCTTGTAGTCCTCGAATGCCTCGAGCAGCTCGGCTCGCGTGTACTTGCCCATGGGAGGTTCTCCTCTTGATCGGGTTGAGGGTGATCGGGTTGGAGTCGATCGGTCTGTTGGCTCTGCTCGGCGTCGTCGGTGCGACCCGTCTGGTCGCTGTGGCGCCGTCGATGGCGGGGCTAGCATAGACAAAATCGCGACAACGCCGAGCCGCGCGAGGAGAGGGAATCGATGGAGATCGGAGTCGGCCTGCCCACCAATCTGCGGGGCACGAACAAGGAGCTCGTGCTGCGCTGGGCCACGACTGCCGAAACGGCGGGCTTCGCGTCGCTCTGCATGGGCGAACGGCTCACCTACTCGGGCTACGACTGGGTCCTCGCACTGACGGCCGCCGCATCCGTGACCTCGCGCATCCGGCTGCTCTCGAACGTCATCATCCTGCCGATCCACCCACCCGGCGTCGTCGCCAAGCAGGCTCTCTCCCTCGACGACTACTCCGGCGGCCGCTTCACCCTCGGCGTCGGCCTCGGAACCCCCCTCGACGATTACGACGTCGCGCCCGTCCCGCGCGCCGGCCGCGGCAAACGCTTCGAAGAGAGCCTGCGAACGATTCGCGAGCTCTTCAAAGGCGAGTCGTTGATCCCCGGCACACGTGCGATCGGCCCCGCCCCGGTGCGGCAGGGCGGCCCGCCGATCCTGCTCGGCTCGAACGGCTTGAAGGCACTGCGCCGCGCGGGCGAGTTCGCCGACGGCGCCGTGACCTGGAGCTTCGGCGCCGATCCCGAGGAAGCACGGCTAATGCTCGCCGTCGTCGAGGAGTCTTGGCGGGAGCACGGCCGGGCGGGCAAGCCGCGATTCGTTTGCGGCTGTTATTACTCGGCAGGCCCGCGCGCGCGCGAGGATCTCACGGCCTACTTCCGCGAGTACTACCCGAACGTCCTGCCCGGCCAGGTCGAGCAGCTGCTTTCCGCCGTGCGGACCGTGACTCCCGAAGCGATCCGCGACACCGTCCGCCGGATGGAGGACATCGGCTGCGACGAGTTCATCTTCGTGCCGGTCAAGCCCGACATAATCCATCTCGAGGAGCTCGCCAAGATCGTCTTCTGAGGCTTCCCTTTCCAATGCCTCACCAGGCGACGCGCAGCCGCGCGAGGCCGTGCAGGTGGAGCTGCGGCTTGTACTCGACCGCCTCGTCGACGAGGCAAAGCGCCTGCAGCCGCTGGACCAGCGACAACACCGCGTGCTGGATCTCGAGGCGCGCAAGCGACGCGCCGAGGCAGAAGTTGGCACCCATGCCGAAGCTGAAGTGATCCCTCGCGTCCCGGCAGAAATCGAGGCGGTGCGGGTCCGGGAAATGCGCCGGATCCCGGTTGATGGCACCCCATACGAAGGTGACCGGATCGCCCTCGCGGATCGTCTCTCCGTGGAAGGGAACGTCCCGCGACGCGTACTTCGTACTGATCTGGACTGACGTATCGAAACGCAGAAGCTCCTCGGTCGCGTCCTCGATCGCATCGGGATGCGCGCGCAGCCAGTCGAGCTGATCCGGATGGCGCAGTAGCGCGAGCACGCCCTTCGCGATCAGGTTGGCGGTCGTCTCATGACCCGCCTGGAAGAGCAGGATCGTCGTCGCGGCGATGTCGTCGTCCGTGAGCTCGGGCGCTTCGCGCTGCACAGCGAGAAGCCGCGAGAGAAGATCGTCCTCCGGCGCGACGCGCCGGATCGCGATCAGCTCCTTCACGTAGTCGACGAAGGCCACCGTCGCCTCGTCCCCGAGCTTCTCCCGCTCGGGATTCAGGGCCTCCGCCGGGTCCGCCCGTCGCGCGAAGGTCGCCGCCCAGCCCGCGATGCGCGGCACGTCGTCGACGGGCGCGCCGAGCATCCGACAGATCACGGTGACCGGCAGCGGGAATGCGAATTGCGCGACGAGATCCATCTCGCCACTCTCCTCGACCTCATCGAGGAGCGCATCGACGAGAGACTGGACCTCGGGCCGAAGCTTCTCGATCGAGCGCGGGGTGAAGCCGCGGTTCACGAGGGCACGCATGCGGTGATGCTTCTCCGGAGCCTGGAACGCGAACATCCGCCGCATGACGCCGATGAAGGCGCCGCCGGCCCCCACACCCGCGAGACCGAGGAGTCGCTCGTCCTTGATGAAGGCCGAGCTCCGGACGAGGGCCGACGCGTCCGCGTGCCGCGTGACGATCCAGGGGCACCCGAGGCGCTCGACGGGCGCACGCCAGACCGGCGCGACGGCGCGCAGCTGATCGTAGAGCCGAGGAAGCACCTCACCCCGTCGATCGACGGCGAGGATCCGATCGAAGATCAGCGCCGGATCGCCCGGCAGGTCCGGATGGGGCAGGATCGTGATCGAGCTTCCCCGATCCGACCCCGCGGCGTCAAGCGCTTCTTCTCCCCGTCCCCTCGCACGTCGACCAACTCCTTGCGAGTCTCTTTGGAGCCCTGGAAAATCAGCGCTTCTCTTCCGCGTGACTTCCGCGTAAAGAGCGCGCTGCCTGAAGCGAAAGGACCTTACATGAGCGCCGCCCAGCCCGAACCCTTCGAGATCGCCATCCCCGAAGCGAAGCTCGACGACCTCCGCCGCCGTCTCGCCGGCATCCACTGGGCCCCCGAGTTCGCGAACGAGGACTGGATCTACGGCACGAACGGGAAATACCTCCGCGAGCTCGTCGCCTACTGGCAAGACGGCTACGACTGGCGCGCGCAGGAGAGTGCGATGAATGCCCTGCCGCAGTTCCGCGTCGAAATCGAAGGCATCCCGATCCAC
>JANNQH010000233.1:0-11802 GCA_031400655.1 Deltaproteobacteria bacterium
AATCGCAGAGATCGGGCAGCGAGAGCGCTGCATACGGGAGATACAGCGCGCGACACGCGGGTTGCCGACGAGCGGGATCGAAGTCTGCAGACTCGCCCTCTGACCGGGCGAGCCGAGCGCGCAGATACGCCTCGGTCTCGCTCTCGTCGAGGGCACCGCGGTAGGGCAGCTCGTAGGGAGCCAGTGAATCGACGGCGGCCAATAGGCGGGTCGACCGCGAGTCGTCGGACAGGGCGAGCACGAGTCGCAGCGGCGAGCCCTGCTTGGCGAGGCCCTGGGCGAGGGCCCGGAGCGTCGCGCTCGGCATCGAATCCGCGTCGTCGATCAAGAGGTGAAAGGGCCGGCCGTCTGCACCCGCCAGCTTTGCAAGGGCCGCGAGTGCGTCGTCGTCCGCGTCGCTGGCGCTCGACCGCGCCGGCCGGTCCAGGCCGAGCAGGCCGTGGACCCAATCGCAGAGATCGGGCAGCGAGAGCGCTGCATACGGGAGATACAGCGCGCGACACGCGGGTTGCCGACGAGCGGGATCGAAGTCTGCAGACTCGCCCTCTGACCGGGCGAGCCGAGCTTCGATCACCCGCAGCAGATGGGTCTTGCCATATCCGGGAGGGGCAATGAGCGCGGCCACGGTCGAGCCGGGGCCGTCGCGACGACACCAATGCAGGAGCGACTCGAGCAGGGCCTCCGTCGCCGGCCGCGGTACGTGTGCACTCGGATCCGCCGTCTCGCTGAAGGCGCGCCGCACGGCCGCCTGCGTCACCTCGACATCCCGCACGACCGTTCACAGTCCCTGCTGCAGGACACCCCGCAAGGCGAGCAGCTCGCCCTGCATGCTCTCGAGGGCGACCCGCATTCCGAGCCAATCCGCGCCGATCGTCCCGTCGCGGGGCGCCGCGGAATCTTCCCTGCCGAGCGGCCCCGACGTCAGGCGCCGATCCGCGCCGGCCAGCGATTCCGCTCCGGCCCCTTCCAGCGAGATGGATAACGCCTCGTCGAGGGAACCGGCATCCGCACTGCGCGTCAATGCCTCGTCGAGGCCGAGCTCCTGGATTCGCTGGCGCGCCCCGGCAATCGTGTAGCGCTGTTCCCAGAGGAGCTTCTTCAGCAGCCAGACGAATTCGATGTCGCGCTTGCGGTAGAGGCGCTGCTTCGAGCGCGACTTCGGCGGCGCCATCCAGCGGAATTCCGTCTCCCAGTAGCGGAGGACGTGGGCCTTCACGCCGGTCAGCTCGGAGACCTCGCCGATGCGGTAGTAGAGCTTCGAAGACTCCGCGAGGAGCCGTCGCGCCTGCTCATCCTCGTGCGCCACTGCCTTCATTCGCGCCTTTCCCCTGGATGAAGTCCCTGATGAAGTCCCGGATGCTGAGCTCTTGCCGCGCTGCACCATTCGCCTCCCCCGGATGATTCGCCCGGGGTTCCAAGATGGCAGAAGGTCAGCGCGGCCGCACCGGAAAAAATCCGCAGCCGTCCGAGCTCTAATCCTCGTCGTCTTCCCGAGCCTGGGCCCGTTCGGCTTCGCGATCCGCCTCGGTGACTTCCGTCTCGTTCAGGACGTTCTTCAGCACGAGACTCGGCTTGAACGTCAGGACGCGCCGCGCATCGAGCAGGATCTCCTGCCCGGTCTGCGGATTGCGGCCCTTGCGCGCATTCTTCTCGCGCACGACGAAATTTCCGAAGCCGGAAATCTTGACCTTCTCGCCCTCGGCGAGAGTGTCCTTGATGATTTCGAAGACCTTTTCCACGAGCTCGGCGGCTTCCTTCTTCGAGAAGCCCACCCGTTCGTAGATCTGTTCGACGATCTCGGCCTTGGTCATGGCCCGCTCTCCCGCGAAACCGGTGGCGCGCTGGCCCCGGCCCGATCGATCCCAACCTGGCTGAGTGGCAGCGGCGTTACGCCGCGCCACCCTTGGCCCGCTCCGCCAGCGCCGTGAATCCCTTCGGATCATCGAGCGCGAGCTGGGCCAGGACCTTGCGATCGATCACGACCCCCGAGGTCCGGAGGCCGGACATCAAGCGGCTGTAGGACAGACCGTTCATCCGGGCGGCGGCATTGATGCGCGCGATCCAGAGACCGCGAAAATCGCGTTTGCGTTGCTTGCGGTCGCGATAGGCGTACTTGTCGGCCTTCTCGACGGCCTCGATCGCCACGCTGTAGAGCTTGCTGCGGCCTCCGTAGTAGCCCTTCGCCCGAGCCAGCGTTCGCTTTCGTCCCTTGGCGCTTGCAACGCCCCGTTTCACTCTCGGCATCTTCTCGTTCCTCTCGTCATCGTCTTGCTCGGCGCTCGCAGGAATTCCTTCCTGGGCTCCGATGGCTCTGCGGGCGTGCCTTTGCCCGTTCGAACCGAATGATTGGCGGCCCTGGAGGGCCCCTGCCCCCCGCCGCCTGTCGCATCACGTGCCGTACGAGCGAATCCGATCTCTCGTCTCCGCGCGCGAGCCCGTGCGTTCGCCGCCCTCCTCTCAGAGGTACGGCAGCGATCGCCTCACACGTCCCGCATCGGCATCCGAGACCAGATCGTGCTGGCGCATCGGCCGCTTCCGCTTGGTGCGCTTCTTGGTCAGGATGTGCTGCTTCCCGGCCTTGTTGCGCTTCAGCTTCCCGGTTCCGGTCAGGCTGAATCGTTTCGCCGACCCACGGTGGGTCTTCATCTTCGGCATGTCATCTCCATTTCAGTCCTCGCGAGACGTCCCTCGCCTCGCGCACAAACATCTTCCATTCATTCACCCGCCCGCGGCCCCGAGACCGGAGCATGTGCCGGCGCCGCTGCGCTCAGGCCTCCACGACGTCTGCTGCGGCTTCTCCCGCGTCCTCGCCGTCGTCGTCATCCACCACGTCGTCGTCGATCTCGATCGCGTCGACCTCGGCCCGTTCCTCTTCCGTCGGCGTGGCCGAGAGCCCGGCCTGGCGCCGCGCTTCGGCGATCGCGTCCCGGTCACCGACCACGATCATCGACATGAAGCGCCCCTCCATCCGGGGGTTGCTCTCCACCTTTGCAATCGTGCCGAGCTGCTTCATCACCTCGTCGAGCTGTTCGCGGCCACGGTAGGTGTGGACCATTTCGCGGCCACGGAACATCACCGTGATCTTCACCTTGTCCCCGCCCATCAGGAACTTGCGGGCGTTGTTGAGCTTGAAGTTGAGGTCGTGTTGGTCCGTCCCCGGCCGCAGCTTCACTTCCTTCAGCGTGGCGGCGTGGGACTTCTTGCTCGTGCTCTTTTTCTTCTGCTCGTACTTGTACTTGCCGTAGTCCATGATCCGACACACGGGCGGTCGCGAGGTAGCGGCGACCTCGACGAGATCGAGCCCCCCTTCGCGGGCGATGGCCAGCGCCTCTTCGGGCGGCATCACGCCGAGCTGCTCACCGTCCGCGCCGATGACACGGACTTCGCGCACGCGAATGCGTTCGTTCACCCGGGTCGTGTCGCGCTCCGGGGCCACAGTTCGGAACTTGGATCGTGCAGGGATGGATCGTCCTCCTTCTCGTTACCAGATCAGGCCAACGGCGCCTGGCGACGTTCGGCATTCGCGACGCGCAGTGTGTCCACCAGCGTGGCGGCCGGAATCGCTTCCAACGCCTTCTTTGATTTACGCAGCCGCGGGGCCACCGTGCCCTGCGACAGCTCTTCGTCTCCGATCACCAGGGTGAGCGGAATCTTCTGGGTCTCGGCGTCGCGGATGCGGTAGCCGAGGGTTTCACTGCGATCATCGACCTCCGCACGCAGACCCACCGCCGAGAGCTGCGCGCGGATCTCGTGGGCGCCCGCCGCGTGGCGGTCGGCGATCGGGAGCAGCACGACCTGGATCGGAGCCAGCCAGAAGGGGAAGTCGCCGCCGGTGTGCTCGATATAGATTCCGATGAAGCGCTCGAGGGAGCCGAGCACCGCGCGGTGGAGCATCGCCGGCTGATGCAGCTCGCCGTCGCGCCCGACATAACGCAGACCGAAGCGGCCGGGCATCGCCATGTCGATCTGGATCGTCGCGAGGGTCCAGGCACGGCCCAGCACGTCCTTGAAATCCGCCTCGACCTTCGGCGCGTAGAAGGCGGCCTCCCCGGGCTTGATCTTGCACTGGAAGCCCGCGCGCTCGACCGCCGCGATCAACGCCTTCTCGGCGACGTCCCAATCCGCAGGCTCGCCGAGGAACTTCTCCGGTCGCGTCGAGACCGACATCTCGATGCCTTCGACGCCGAGCTTTTGATAGACCTCGGCCGTCATCTGGAAGAAGCGGTCGATCTCTTCGGGAACCTGCGACGGCTCGCAGTAGATGTGGGCGTCGTCCTGGGCGAAGGTGCGCACGCGAGTGATGCCGTTCAGCGTGCCGCTGCGCTCGTTGCGGTGCAGGCGCGAGAACTCGGCCCAGCGGATCGGGAGCTCGCGATAGCTCCGTTTCGCGGTCCCGTACAAATGACAATGGCCGGGGCAGTTCATCGCCTTGACGCCGAGCTCCTCGCCCTCGTCGGAGCCGGCGAACCAGTACATGTCGTCGTAGAACTTCTCGTAGTGGCCCGAGGTCTTGAAGAGTTCCGAGCGGAAGAGCTGCGGCGTCATGACTTCGCGGTAGCCGTACTTGGGATACAGATCGCGGATGAAGCGCACGAGCTCGTTGTAGAGGGCCATGCCCTTCGGCAGATAGAAAGGCGAACCGGGGGCGAGCGAGTCGAGATGGAAGAGTCCGAGCTCGGCGCCGACGCGGCGGTGGTCCCGGCGCTTCGCCTCCTCGATGCGTTCGAGGTGCTCGGCGAGCTCCTTCTTCGAGGCGAAGGCGGTGCCGTAGATGCGTTGGAGTTTCGGGCCCTGCTCGTCGCCGCGCAAATACGTGCCGGAGGATTCGAGCAGCTTGATGGCGCCGATCTGGCCCGTGTGCTGGACATGCGGGCCACGGCAGAGATCGACGAACTTGCCGTGGCGGAAGATCGTGATCTCCGCGTCTTCGGGGATATCGGCCAGGCGGAGCAGCTTCAGCTCTTCGCCCAGCGACTCGAATAGCAAAGCCGCTTCGGCGCGGGTCATCACCTGGCGCTCGAAAGGCGACTGCTCCGCGAGCACCCGGACCATCTCCTGCTCGATCCGCTCGATGTCCTCGGGCGTGAAGCTGTTCTCGACGAGGAAGTCGTACTGGAATTTCTCCGAATGATCGCTGCGTCCGGCGTCGACCTGGGCCTTGGGAAAGAGCCGCTTGACCGCATCGGCCATCACATGCTCGGCCGAATGCCGGATCACCTCGCCGCCGGCGGGATCCTTCGTCGTGACGATCTCGAGCGCCGCGTCCTGCTCGATCGGCTTTCGCAGATCGACGAGCTCCCCGTCGATCCGCCCTGCCAGCGCCGCCTTCGCGAGCCCGGGGCCGATGCGCTGCGCCACGTCGAGCACGCTCACACCGGACGGAAACTCGAGACGCTTGCCATCGGGCAAACAAACAGAAATGCTGGTCATGACCGCGGCCGCGCCGCGCAGCGAGCAGGCGCGGTGATTCGCCGGCCCATGGCTGTCAACAGGAAGTCCGTACACAGGGCGGCCGTAGACACGCCGCCCGCGCGCACGCCGGCCGACGCGAGCGCGCGCGGAAAAGCGCTCTGCTCGCGGACGGCTGCGAATCGATACGGACGCTTCAACTCAAATCTCCTCGGGCCCGACGTCTCGAACCCGATTTCGGCCGCAGGCGCCACACACGCTGCCCGTCACCACTGCATCCTTGCGCTCGCCACTGCGTCATAAAAAAACGCAGCACGCCGCCGCATGCGCAATTCCAGGCGATTGGGCAGGGGGACTCCCCAGCTGGTAGGCACGGGCGGAATTGAACCGCCGACCCCCGCCATGTCAAGGCGGTGCTCTAAACCCCTGAGCTACGTGCCTGTAGCCAGCTAAGGCGCCGGTTTGATTAGCCTTTTGGATTGGGAGTGTCAATCATGTTCCGGCCGGGAAATGGGCTCGGAAGCGAACTCAGCGACGAATCGAGGCCGGAGCCCTGGGATCGACCTCCGTCGGATCGGACGGATCGGTCGGATCGGGCGGCTCGATTGGTGCGGGCGGAAGCCACTGGGCCAGGACGCGCAGATGCCGCCCCTCGCGGTCCACCTCGACAGCCTCGAGGATCAGCTCGGCCGATTCGAGGCGCCCGAGGCGAGCGGCGATCTCATCCGGTCCGTAGGGCCCGTCGATCCGCAAGAGCTGGCGGTCGGGCGCGAACTCGAGCGTCTCGACGCGCGTGACGCCGAGCTCTCGCCGCAGCGTCTCCAACACCCGCGCCAGCCCCGCGTAACGATCGAGCCCGACCAGCTCGAGCGTGACCGATTGGGTCACGGCGGGTCCACCCGGTCGCGCCACGAGACCGGCTCGAGCCAGCTCCGAAGTGACCCGATCGACGTCGACGAGCACCTCGACGACCACGAGGTATTCGGATCGGACCCCCGGCTCATCCGCGAACAGCACGGGCCGCTCGCCCCGATCCTCGACGATCCGGAAGCTCCGTGTGTAGGGCAGGATCTGGCGGCCGAAGACCTTGCGAAAGCGCGCCGTCGCGTCCGGTTCTGCCGCGCCCGCCGCCGGGACCGCACCCGTCGCGTCGGTCGCCTCCGCTTCCTCCTCACCCCCCTCTTCGCCGATCAGCTCGAGGGCAACCCGCGATACCCCCTCCCACAACGCCTTCTGGATCGCTTCATCCCGGGGATTCACCTTGCTCCGCATCGATTCGCGGATCGGATAGGCCCCCACGACTTCGACGCGCTGGGGCTCGGCCCGAGCCGCCGACTGTGCGACCGCGAGCACGAGCAGACCCCCGACGAGGGCTCGCACCCGGGCCATGACCCGTACCCGCCGCGCGCTGCCCGCCGCCCAGGTCGTCCTACCGATCGGTCTCATGAGCTTCCCTCTCCACCCGCTGGCAGCATTCGGCCGCGTGCGCCGCACGGGGCTTAAAGCGACCTCTCCGCCACGGGTCGTCCGAACAGTCGATCCACGTCCCGGCACAGCTCGGCCGTCGCTGCGACACCGCGAATCCCGCCCACGCCGAGCACCGTCTCACTCTCGCCCGGAATCATGATGTGGAGGAACACGCCGCAATCTCCCGTGTTGCTGGCGAGCAGCCGCTTCAAGGCCAGCAGCCGATCCCGCGTCACGTCTCGCGACTGCACCCGCAATCGGAGACTCGCCGAGAGCTTCTCCTCCGCTTCGTCGAGGCGTGTCACCTTCCGCACCAGGATCTTCGGCGGATCGCCCTCTTCGAGTGTGCCCTGGACCACCAGGGGCACCGGCCCGCGCCCCCCTTCGGTCCCGCCCTCGTCGCGCGCCGTGCGAAGCAGAGCGACGTGCTCCTCGTAGACGTCCGCGAAGAAGACCAGCTCGAAGCTGCCCTCGAGATCCTCGAGCTGGCCGAATGCCATGCGCGGGCCGCGCTTCGTCCGCGTCTCCCGAAGCCCGGCGAGGAGTCCCCCTGCCCGCACCTCCCGGCCCGTGCGACCCGCGGCCGCGAGCGAGGTCGTATCCGTGTAGCGAGCGAGCAGCGGCGCCACCGCGCCCAGCGGATGGCCCGTGACGTAGAACCCGAGCAGCTCCTTCTCGTACGCGAGCCGCTCGCGCTCTCCCCATTCGGGCGCATCCAGGAGCTTCGGCACCTCGATGCCCCCTCGATCCGCGGTCCCGCCGAAGAGATTCGTCTGGCCCACCGCGCGGTCGCGCTGGAGCGACGCGGCGCGCTCGAGCGCCAGGTCGAGCGAGGCCCACACCAACGCCCGGCCCGGATGGATCGAATCGAACGCCCCGCATTTCACCAGCGCCTCGACGACCCGCCGGTTCACCCGCCGCGCATCGACGCGTTCCGCGAAATCGAAGAGGCTCGTGAAGGCACCGCCGCTCTTGCGCGCCTCGAGCACCGCCTCGATCGCCCCCGCGCCGACATTCTTGATGCCCGCGAAGCCGAATCGGATCGCGCCCTCGACGACGCCGAAGTCCTGCTCCGATTCGTTTACGTCCGGCGGCAGGATCTCGATCGCCTTCTCGCGCACGTGGGCGATGTAGCGGGAGAGCCGATCGTGGTTCGCGGACTCGATCGTGAGCACCGATGCCAGGTACTCGGCGGGATGGTTCGCCTTCAGGTAGGCCGTCTGATAGGTGATGTACGCGTAGGCCGTCGAATGAGCCTTCGGGAAGCCGTAGCCCGCGAACTCGACGATCAGATCGAAGACGTGCCCTGCTTCGCGGGCGTCGATGCCGTTCGCGACGCTGCCATCGACGAAGCGATCGCGCTGCTCCTGCATCTCCTCGGTCTTCTTCTTGCCCATCGCCCGCCGGAGCAGATCGGCTTCGCCCAAGCTGTAGCCCGCCATCTTCTGCGCGATCTGGAGCACCTGATCCTGGTAGACGATGACGCCGAGGGTTTCCTCCGTGAGATCGACGATCGTGGGATGGAGGTACTCGGTCTTCGTCGCTCCGGTCTTGCGCGCGACGTAGTCGTCGACCATGCCCGCCTGCAGCGGTCCCGGCCGATACAGGGCGACCAGCGGAATGATCTCTCGAAAGGTTCGCGGCTTCAGCTTCACGACCAGATCGGTCATGCCCGAGGACTCGACCTGGAATACGCCCTCGGTGTCGCCCTCGCAGAGCAGGTCGTAGGCCCGGGAATCGTCGATCGGGATCGCGTTGACGTCGAAGGTCTCGAAGCCGGGCTTTTTGCGGATCATCCGCTCCGCATCCGCCATCAAGGTCAGCGTCTTCAGGCCCAGGAAGTCGAACTTGATGAGGCCGATCTTCTCGACGCAGCCCATGTTGTACTGGGTCATCACGTCGCCGGACTTCGGATCCTTGTAGAGCGGGACCATCTCGATCAGCGGCTTCGTTCCGATCACGACGCCAGCCGCGTGCTTGGAAGCGTGGCGCGTGAGCCCCTCGAGGTTTCGGGCGGTGTCGAGCAGGCGCTTGACCTGGGAATCCACGTCCATCAGTGCCCGCAGCTCCGGCGACTGTGTGATCGCGTCGTCGAGCTTGATGCCCAGCACGTCGGGGATCAGCTTCGCGATCCGGTCGACGTCAGCGAAGGACATCCCGAGCACGCGTCCGACGTCCCGGATCGCGGCTTTGGCCTGGAGCGTCCCGAAAGTCACGATCTGCGCGACCTTCATTCCGTCGTAGCGCCCATCTTCGCGGAGGACACCCTCGCCTTCCGGCCCGCGTCCGTCGTACTTGTCCGCGACATAGCGGATCACCTGCTCGCGACCCCGCATGCAGAAGTCCACGTCGATATCCGGCATCGAGATGCGCTCGGGATTCAGGAAGCGCTCGAAGATGATGTCGTACTCGATCGGGTCGACGTTCGTGATGTTCATGCCGTAGGCCACGAGACTGCCGGCCGAGCTCCCGCGGCCCGGGCCGACGGGGATGCCGTTCTGCTTCGCGTAGTTGATGAAGTCGGCCACGATCAGGAAGTAGCCCGGGAAGCCCATCGTCTTGATGACACCGAGCTCGTGCTCGAGACGTTCCGCGTAGAGCTTGCGCGGCCCCTCGAAAGGCTCGTCGGGCGCCATCGAGAGCTTCGTGCGCAGCCCGTTCCAGGCCTGTTCGTCCATCACCTGGTCGAGGGTCTTGCCGGCCGGCACCTGGAAGTCGGGCATGTGGTACTCGCCCATGGGAATCTCGACGTCACAGCGCTCGGCGATCTCGAGGGTCGCTTCGACCGCCTTCGGCAGGTCGTGGAAGACCTGGCGCATCTCGTCGCCGTCTTTCACGTAGAAGCCATGGCCGTCGAAGCGGAAGCGCTTCTCGTCGGAGAGATTGGCCGCCGTTCCCACGCATAACAGGAGATCGTGGTCGTCGTGGTCGTGGGCCCCGAGGTAGTGGGCATCGTTGGTCGCGACGAGGGGGACGCCGAGATCGTGACTCATCTTGATCAGCTCTTGATTGACGATCTCCTGGGCGGGGATGCCGTGGCGCTGGACCTCGAGGTAGTAGCGGTCGCCGAAGAGGCGCTTGAAATCGGAGGCCAGGGTCCACGCCCGGTCGGGCTCGTTCGCCAGGATCGAGCGCGGGACCGGGGCGGACAGACAGCCCGAGGTGCAGATCAGGCCCTGGTGGTGGCGTTCGAGGAGCTGCCAGTCGATGCGCGGCTTGTAGTAGAAGCCCTCGAGGTAGGCCTTCGAGACGAGCTTGATCAGGTTCTGATAGCCCTGGGCATCCATCGCCAGCAGCAGGAGGTGATTGATCGCGTCGAAGCCGGTGTCTTCGCGCGGCTTCTTCTCGCGATCGAAGCGCGAGCCGCCGGCGAAGTAGACCTCGCAGCCGATGATCGGCTTCACGCCGTTCGCGCGCGCCTTCTCGTAGAACTCGACGGTCCCGAACAGATTGCCGTGATCGGTCTGCGCGACCGCGGGCATGTTCGCGGCCTTGGCGCGCGCGAACAGCGGGTTGTGCTTGATCGCGCCGTCGAGCAGCGAGTACTGGGTGTGGAGATGAAGATGAACGAAAGGCGCCGGCACGATCCTATTCCCACTCGATCGTGGCCGGCGGCTTGCTCGAGATGTCGTACACGACGCGATTGATGCCCTTGACCTCGTTGATGATGCGCCGGGAGATCCGACCGAGGACGTTGTACGGGATCTGCGCGAACTCGGCGGTCATCGCGTCCGTCGAGGTCACACAGCGAAGTGCCACGACGTTCTCGTAGGTCCGTCCATCGCCCATCACGCCCACGCTCTGGACCGGCAGGAACACGACGAGGGCCTGCCAGATTTCGTCGTAGAGGCCGGCGGCGCGGATTTCCTCGATCAGGATCGCGTCGGCCTCCCGCAGCGGCTCGAGCCGTGCGCGCGTCACCTCGCCGAGGATCCGGATCGCGAGACCCGGCCCCGGGAAAGGATGGCGTCCGACGGCTCGCGCCGGCAGCCGGAGCTCGCGACCGAGCGCACGGACCTCGTCCTTGAAGAGCTCCCGCAGCGGCTCGACGAGCCCGAGCTTCATGTCCTCGGGCAGTCCGCCGACGTTGTGATGGGTCTTGATCGTGACGGATTTGCCTTTCACGGAGACGCTCTCGATGACGTCGGGGTAGAGCGTCCCCTGCACCAGGAATTCCACGCCGCCGATCTTCGCCGCCTCGGCCTCGAAGACTTCGATGAACAGATTGCCGATGATCTTGCGCTTCTGCTCGGGATCCGTGATTCCGGCCAATGCCGATAAAAAGCGCTCCGACGCGTCGACGGACACGAGGCGCACGCCGAGCGCTTCACGAAATAGCCCCTCGACTTCGGCGCGCTCGTTCTTTCTCATCATGCCGTGGTCGACGAAGATGCAGGTCAGCTGGTCGCCGATGGCGCGGTGAACGAGGGCCGCCGCGACCGAAGAGTCGACGCCTCCAGAAAGGCCGCAGACGGCCCGCGCGCTTCCCACCTGTTGCCGGATCGCCGCGACCGTGTCGTCGACGAAGGTCGACATCGTCCAGCTGGGCTGACAGCCGCAGATGCGGAGCACGAAGTTCTCGAGGATCTGGCGACCGCCCTCGGTGTGGACGACCTCGGGATGGAATTGGACGCCCCAGATGGGTGCCGTTCCGAGAGGAGGGTCCGAACGCACCGCCGCGAAGGGGGAGCCACCGGAAGACGCGATCCGCCGCATGCCGGCCGGCAGCTCGAGGACCCGGTCGCCGTGACTCATCCAGACGATGTGCTCGACGTCGCTCGACAGGCCCTCGAAGAGCGGATCGTCGCACTCGAGCTTGAGCGACGCGCGACCGTACTCGCGATCGTCGGCGGACTCGACGCGGCCGCCGAGGCGCTGCACGAGGAGCTGGAGCCCATAACAAATGCCGAGGATCGGGACCCCGAG
>JANNQH010000234.1:0-4547 GCA_031400655.1 Deltaproteobacteria bacterium
CGACGCCGATCGAGCGCATGGAGCTTCGCCAGTTCGAGGCCCTGCTCGCCGCCGAGGCGGGCGAAGCGGCCGAAGCCATCGCACTCCAGGCGCAGAACGTCGAGGCGTTTCCCGTCGAGAACGATCTGATCACCGGCGGCCCGGCACTCTGGCTGCTGGCCGATCTCCAGATTCGCGCCGGCGAGCTCGACCACGCCGGCGAGACGCTCGAACGCCTGCAGTCGAGAATGGCGCTGGGCAGCGTCCCCTTCGGCGGATTCTTCATGCTGAGCCACTGGCCCGGTTACGCAGCAGCGAGGCGCGACCCCGGTTTCGCAGCCACCCTGGCCCGCCTGCGCCCTGCCTATGCTGACTCATGGGGCGCAGACGCCTGGAGGAATCCGAATGACGCCTCGCCCTCGCATCCGTGAAGCGAATGCCCTCGTCGCACTGGCGTTCCTCGCGCTGGTCGGGCTCGGGTCGGCCTGCGCAACCCGGGGCGCCGGGTCGGAGCAAGCCGGTTCGTCGGCCACGGCGCGTCCGGCGGGCCTGCCGGCGGACATCAATGCGCCGTTTCTCGCCGACGATTTCGAGATCGACCAGTGGCTGGAGCGCTTCGAGGGCGAGTCGCGCGCGGTGTATGCCCGTCGAGCCGAGATCGTAGAATCGATCGCGCTCGCGCCGGGCGACCGGATTGCCGACATCGGCGCCGGAACCGGCTTCTTCACAGCTCTCTTCGACGAGCAGGTCGGCGACGAGGGCCGCGTCTTCGCGGTGGAGATCTCGCCGGGATTCCTGGCGCATCTTCGCGAGCGCGCCGCGCGCGAGGGCCTCGCTTCAGTGCGCGTTGTCGAGGGCAGCGAACGCTCGGTCGAGCTCGCGCCGGCGTCGATCGACGTCGCCTTCGTGTGCGACGTCTACCACCATTTTGAGCATCCCGAGGCGACCCTCGCGAGCATCCGGCAAGCCCTGCGGCCGGGCGGAACCCTCGTCCTGATCGACTTCGAGCGCATCCCGGGCGTGACTTCGGAGTACCTGCTCCAACACGTGCGCGCCGGACGCGAGGTCTTCAGCGACGAGATCGTGGGCGCGGGCTTCCGATTCCAGGGGGAGACCGTGCTCCCGGGCCTCGACGACAACTACGTCCTGCGCTTCGTGCGCAGCGACTGATCGTCTCCTACCCGCGCAGTCGATCGGCAGATCCGTCGCAGCCCGCCGATCCCGCCCGCGCTGTTCGAGCTTTCTCCTCATGCCTCTCCGGGCGCGGCCCGATCTCGATGCGAGGTCTGGACCGCGACTCCACCGGGAGGCTCGACCATGCGCAGTGGAATACAGAACGGAATGCAGAACGGAACGGATTCACTCGACGATCGCCTCGCGCGACGACGCGTTCGGCGCTGGAGCCGGCGCGCGAAGATCGCCGGTCCGCTGCTGGCCGTCCCCGCGATCCTCGCGCTCCTGATCCTCTCCGTGGACCTGATCGAATATCAACCGCAGAAGCAATCCCGCCGAGCGAGCGAGCGACCGGCTCCCATCGCCACACGTCATTCGGCGACCCACCCGGACGCGATCGTCGTCGAGCCGCAGAGCGTGTCATCGCTCTCGGTCGTCGACTCAACCCTCTCGTCGGCTTCGCCCCTGGCCATGGACACAGGCATGGGCATGGGCATGGAAATCGGATCAGGCGATCCCGACGTCCCGGGCGCGGGGCGCTGAGCCGAGCCGGTGTCGATCAGCTGAGCTTGTTCAGGGCTTCGAAATTCGCTTCGGCTTCGCTGGCGATGTAGGTGAGGCGATCGCCGTCGAGCCCGAGGCGGGCACCGGAAGCGAGCAGCGCGGGGTCGAGATCTTCGGGGTTCCTGGGCCAGCCCCGCTCGATCGCCGATGCGATCCGGTGGCCCAGATCGATCGCCGAAGCGAGCTCGCCGGCTTCCCCTTCGACTTGATCGGGACTGCGATGACCGAAGACCGCTTCACAGAAGGTCGCGGGGAAGTGCCAGGACTCGAGGATCATCGCGCCGAGTGAAGCCAGCGTGGCGTCAGAGAGGGCCGTCACGACCTCGGGACTCGGCACGGCACCGTCTTCCTGCCAGGCCGGCAGCTCGCTGGCGAAAGCCAGGACCGCGAGCTGACCGAGTTCGTGAACGAGGCCAGCGAGAAAGCCCGAGCTCTCCCAGCGCGGCAGCTCGGCGCTGATCTCCTGGCAGGCCGAGGCCGAGAGCAGCGCATGCTTCCAGATGCCGTGGGCGAGGTCGCCCAAGCCAGGTGAGCGAAGCACCGTCGAGCGAAGCGCCACCACGATCACGATCGTCCGGGCCTCGCGAATTCCCATCCGCATCAATGCGTCGCGAACGTTGCCGACTTCGCTCGTGCCCCGGAAGAAGGAGCTGTTCGCCACACCCATGATGCGCGTCGCGAGCGCCGGATCGCTGCCGACTGCCACGGCGAGCTCGTTGAAGTCGGTGTCCGCGCTCTCGATCAGCTTGAGGATCCGGTGGACGGTGGGGGACAGGGACGGGAGACGTAGGCGCTTTCGTTTGATCGCACGCGCGAGCGGATCGACCCAGCGCGCATAGCTCGGGTCGGACGCGGCGAGAGCTTGCGCGGCGCGGATCGCCGCATCGGCGAAGCGCGCGTTCGAGCCCGCCTGGCCGAGGCCGTTGTCATCAATTTCCTCCAATGCGATCGACATCTCCCCTCCTCCGTTGCCCTACGGCGACCGGATCCGTGGACTTGATGGGGCAAACCCCGGGTCCGGGCAGAGCGCTGCACACTGCCCCTGGGAATCTCGGGCGTGAGCGGAAGTGCTCGTCAAGATCCTGGCCCCGGCTCCCGATCGATGTTCGTGGTGAAATAGACCCCTAACTCCCCCGGGAGTCTGAAATGCGTCGACGGAACTGGATCTTCGCCGGAATTGCGATTGCATTCGCGGCGTTCTGGCTGACCCGCCTGGCGGAACAGCGGTCGACCCCGTCACTCGCGTCCGCCGAGCGCACCCCGGCGAAGCATGGCGCCGGGCCGCGGGAAGCCCCGCCCGGCAGCAGCCCGGCTGCCAGTGCCCCTACTGCTCGAGCGACCGACTCGGTCGACCACGCGAGCGCCGGAAGCGCTCCCCGGATCGTGGCGAGCGCAAATCCCCCGCTGCCCGACGAACCGCCCGCTCTCACACCCGCCCGCCTGGACTCCGCCCGGGCCGAGCAGATCCGCGCCGTCCTCACGCGGGCGATCGAGGACGCCCGGCGCACCCGGCCCCTCGCCGTCCCGCGAGAAGTCGTCGAGCTCGCTGCCACCGAAGGCAGCGTGCGCGTCATCTTCGCGACGGAATCGAACGCCGATCCGCGCGGCCTCGCCGAAACCCTCGACTCGGGCGGGCGAGCGGACTCCGTCGCAGACCTGCGTGTATTTCCGATGTTAGGCCACGGCGCCGCCAGGCTCTCGCCCGGCGCGCTCCTCAACCTGATCGCCGAGACCGAAACGGAACAGATCGAGCTCGACGGCGTCCAGCGGCCGAGTCTGCTGCAGAGCGTGCCCCAGATCGGAGCCGATCAGGCTCATCAACAGGATCAGGACGGCGACGGATTCGCCGTCGCCGTGATCGATACCGGGGTCGACGTCGAGCATCCGATGTTCGGGTCCCGCGTAATCGAAGAGGCCTGCTTCTCGCTCGCAGGCGACTGTCCGAACGACACCGATCAGATGTTGGGCACCGGAGCGGCTGCGCCCTGCTCCCTCGCCGGATGCGATCACGGCACCCACGTGGCCGGAATCGCCGTCGGCGACGCCGACGCCGGCTCGCTCGTCGGCGTCGCGCCCCACGCGCAGCTGATCGCCATCAACGTCTTCAGCGAGATCGACGGCGAGCCCGGCGCCTACACGTCGGACATCCTCGCCGCGATGCAGCACGTGCTGGCGCTCTCCGCCTTTCACGAAATCGCAGCCGTGAACCTCTCGCTCGGGGGCGAGCTCTTCACCTCGGCACAGACCTGCAGCCAGGCATCACCGTCCCAACACAATGCGGTGGCCCAGCTTCGCAATGCGGGCATCGCGACCGTGGCTGCGTCGGGCAACGAAGGCTTCACGAACGCGATCTCGAGCCCGGGCTGTCTCTCGAACGTGATCAGCGTCGGCTCGGTCGGTGATGCAGACGGCGTCTCGTCGTTCTCGAACTCGGCCGATTTCCTCACGCTGCTGGCGCCGGGTGAAGCGATCCAATCGGCGGCCGTCGGCGGCGGGACGCGCAGCGGCAGCGGAACCTCGATGGCGACGCCGCATGTGTCGGGCGCGCTGGCGGCGATTCGCGAGGCGATGCCCGATGCGACGGTCGACGAGATCGAGAACGCCCTCGTGCTGTCGGGCCAACCGATCCTCGATGGCCGCAACGGCATCACGACGCCACGGATCCGCGTCGATCAGGCGATCGCGGTGCTCGAAGCCGCTGGCCCGCCGGCCGGGGGCGGCGAGGATCTGCCGGGCTCGGGCGGCGGTGGGGACGAAGATCCGCTCGCTTCCCAGAGTGGCGCGGGGGGCGGCGGCGGGGGCTGTGGCCTGGTCGGCATCGAGCCCTTCCT
>JANNQH010000235.1:0-2688 GCA_031400655.1 Deltaproteobacteria bacterium
CCAGGCGATCGTCCGCGCCGCCGTCCGCAATGCCGGCGCGATCCCCGTCACGATCAAGTTCCGCATCGGCATCGAAGACGACTGGCACACCTTCCTCGATGCGGGCCGCATCGCCGAAGGCGAGGGCTGCCGCGCCGTCGCGCTCCACGCGCGCACCGCCGCTCAGCTCTACGAAGGCGAGGCCGATTGGAACGCGATCGGCGAGCTCAAGCAGGCGGTCACGACGATCCCTGTGTTCGGGAACGGCGACATCTGGGAAGCGTGGGACGCGCTGCGGATGATGAGGGAGACGGGGTGCGATGGGGTCGTCGTCGGGCGCGGGTGTCTTGGGAGGCCGTGGCTCTTCCGCGATCTCGCGGACGTCTTCGCGGGCCGTCAGCCCGAGAACCCGCCGCATTTCGGCGAGGTCGCTACGTCGATGCGGACGCACGCTCGACTGTTATGCGAGTGGAACAGCGAGCGCTGGGGCATGCGAGATTTCCGCAAGCATGCGACCTGGTACACGAAGGGGTTCCCGGGAAGTACCAAAATGCGGGACAAGCTGATTCGGATCGAGTCGCTGGCGGAGCTCGATGCGATTCTCGAGGAGGGCGACGCGGATCTCGCGTTCCCGCCGTTGGCAATGCGAGTGAAGCGAGGAAAGAAGGGCGGGAGGCAGAAGGTCGTGTTGCCGGAGGGGTTCCGGGACGACCTCGAGGATGCGACTCCGCCCGAGGCGGAAGAGGAAGGGGATGGGGGATGAGCGAAAGAAGATCAGGCACGGCGAAACACGATTTCTCCGGCCGCGTCGCCCTGGTCACCGGCGCCGCCGGCGGCATCGGCCGCGCGACCGCGATCCAGCTCGCCCACGCCGGCGCGAAAATCACCGTCGCCGACATCGATCTCGATCCTGCCCGCGAGACCGTCGCCCTGATCGAGAAAGCCGGCGGCACCGCCCTCGCCTGCCGCGTCGACGTCGCCGACTCCGCCTCGGTCGCCGAAATGGTGAAGACGACGGTCGACCGTTTCGGCCGCCTCGACTTCGCCCATAACAACGCTGGCGTCATGGGCGGAGGTCGTCCCGTCGTCGAGATGCCCGACGAAGTCTGGCTCCGCGGCATCGCGATCATGCTCACGGGCGTCTTCTACTGCATGAAGCACGAGATCCCGGCGATGATCCGCGGCGGAGGCGGTGCGATCGTGAATACCTCTTCCGGTGCAGGGCTCATCGGCGTCCCGAATCAAGCCGACTACGTCGCGGCGAAGCACGGCGTCATCGGCCTCACGAAGTCCGCCGCCCTCGAGAACATCACGAAGAACGTCCGCATCAATTCGATCTGCCCGGGCACCGCGCGCAGCCGCATGGTCGACGGCTGGCTGCAGGGCTCCGAAGAAGCCGAACGACAGGTCGCGAGCCTGCATCCGATCGGGCGCATCGCGGAGCCCGAGGAGATCGCGCGCGCGGTCTGCTGGCTGCTGTCCGACGACGCCTCGTTCGTCGTCGGCGCCACGATCGCCGCGGACGGTGGCTACACGGTTCCGTGAGCCAGGCCGGGCTCCGCCGCTCACCCCACGAGGAGACACCCGCATGACATCGTCCGAGTCCGCCGAGCTCGCTGCCCTGAAACGCGAAGTCCAGCGCCTGTCCGACATCGAGGCCTGCAGGCGCCTCCGCATCACCTATTTTCGCTGCCTCGACACGGCGAACCTCGCCGACCTGAAGGAGATCCTGACGGAGGACTACTCGTGCCGCTGCGTCGGGGGCGATTATGTTTACGAAGCGAAGAGCCGCGCCGAGTTCCTCGCGGTCACGGAGAGCAGCTTCCACAGCGAGATCGTGACCCAGCACAACGGCCACGGCAGCGAGGTTGATCTGGTGAGCGAGACGCAGGCGACGGGCCTCGTCTACTTCAACGACCTCGTCTACCACTTCCGCTCGAAGGAATTCCTGATGGGCACGGGGCTCTACCGCGACCGCTACCGCAAGGAGAACGGCCGCTGGCGGATCGAGTACGGCGAGTACGAGCGGATCTACGAGATGACCGAAATCCTCGAGCGGGCTCCGCACTTCACGGCCCACTACCTCGCGAAGCACGGCAAACCGCTCCCGCCCGCTGCGCGCTACGACGCGGCGAGCGGGCGCTATGTCTAGCGATACTTCCCGATCACCTGATCCCCGAACCGCTTGATCGCGTCGAGCTTCTCCTGGAGTGAGTCCGGCGGTGCGTAGACGTTCCAGACCGACGCGACGCCGTGGGTCACGCCGAGATCCTCGACCTCCTTGAAGCCCGCGACCGTCGTCAGGGTTGGATCGCCGGCGTGGACCTGGAAGGGCTGCTTGTCCCGGCCGTACTCCCGGCGCAGCTGGTTCAGCTCGTCGATCATCCGCTTCAGCTCCTCGTGGCTCGAGCCCGCCGAGGTCCAACCGTCGCCGAGGCGCGCCGCGCGCCGGAGCGCGGGCTTCGAATGTCCGCCGACGATCAGGGGCACGGGCTGGGTCGGCGTCGGCGTCAGCTTCAGCTCGCCGAACTGGAAGTGCTCGCCGTCGTACTTGAAGTAGCCGCCCTTCATCAGTCCGCGCACGATCTCCATGCACTCGTCCATGCGCTTGCCGCGAGTCTTCCAGTCGATCCCGAGGTAGGTCAGGTCCTCGACCCAGGGCGTGATGCCGACACCGAGCAGGATCCGGTTGTTCGAGAAGCACGCCAG
>JANNQH010000236.1:0-9602 GCA_031400655.1 Deltaproteobacteria bacterium
GCGCCGCTGGTGACGGATTCGGTCCGCCGCGTTTGGGCAAGGGCGCGGTCGGTGAGGCTCGCGGCCTCCTCGAGATGGCCCTCGGATTCGTAGAGGGCACCGAGGGCACCGAGCGCCTCGGCGCGCAGCCCCGCCGAGCGCGCCGCGTCCGCATCGGCGAGCGCGCGGGTCAGGAGCTGATTTGCCGCGAGCGCCCACGCCGGCTGCCTGCCCGCCTCGGTCGCGCGCGCGAGCTCGAGGCTGCGCGCCAGGTGGATCGCGAGCGATGCGCGAACCTCCGGGCGCTCGACGGCGTCGAGGGCCTGCGTGGCCTTCTGCAGCTCGCGCTGCGAGAGATCTCCCGAGTCGAACTCGACCCTGGCACGCCAGGCATTCACGAGCGCCCGCGCGGCGAGCTCGCCATCACCGCGCTCGCGTGCCTCCTCCGCGACCTCTTGATAGGCCGTCATCGCTTCGTCGAAGCGGCCAAGGCGCGCCGCGAGATTGGCCTGGTTGAGGCGATTCGCGGCGGCGAGGGCGGGATTTCCCGCGAGCGACACGCGCGCACGTGCGAACTCTGCCAATGCCTCGTCCGTCTCGTTCGTCGCGGCCAGCAGCTGCGCGCGCAGCGACTGGGTGACCCCGATCCGCAGCGGGTCCCCGATCGCCCGTGCGAGCTCGAGCGCCTTCGCCGCCGAATCGAGACCCGGGCGGTAAGCTCCTTCCGCGAGGGCGCGTTCGATCTGCTCGACGAGCATCGCGTGAGCGGCGATGCGGTCGGCGGACGTCGCTGAAGCTGCGGCATCGGGCGAATCGATGGCGCGGGGCGGATCGGTCGCGGGAACCGGATCGGTAAGCGCTTGCGCGCGCGCAGGAGCCGGGACTTCGGCGGCCAGTCCTTGAATCGGGCCTGCGAGGAGCAGGATCGCGACCAGCCGCGGAATCCAGCGAGAACGACCGACTGCCTGTTTGCACCGGGTCGGACTCCGCTCTTTCATCGTGCTCTCCAGGTCACCCGGAACGTGACGCCGTTGTCCTGCAGGTCGGTATTCGGGCCCGAGTCGCGCAGCGCGCCCGCCCAATCGACGCGAAGCGATAGATCCGGGTGGAGATCCCATTCGAGTCCCAGGCCCAGACTCGAGAGCGTCCGCTTGCCCGGTGATTCGCGGTCGCCCTTCCACCACACGCGCCCGACCTCCGCGAAGGGAGCCAGAAACAGCACCTTGCGGCCGGTCGCCGTCCGCAGGAGCGGCAACCGGACCTCGAGACCGGAGGAGAAGCCCTCATCACCCGCCAGCTGATTCGTGCGATATCCGCGCACGCTGCCGGGCCCACCGATCACGAACTGCTCGAGCGGGAGCAGCGGCCGGTCGGACAGCTGGAGATCGCCTCGCAGATCCAGCTCGACGCCCGTCGCATCGAAGCGATAGAAGTAGCGGAGCTGACCGACCCACGAATAGAAGACACCTTCCGGCAGATCGTCGCTCGGGAACACGCCCAGGGGCGTATTTCCGCGGTGCATCGTCGCGCCGAGGATGTCGAGTCCCGCGCTCGCAATCGACCGGAGCGTAAGCGCCGACGAGCTCATCCTGCGAGTCCAGGAGGCGTCGGCGCGCAGCACCCGAATCTCGCTGCGCCCGAAATCGGTTGCCGGGGAGAAGGCAAACGGCTCGCCGTCGAAGATCGTGCTCCGGCTCTCGCGAACATCGAAGGAAACGCCCGCCTCGATCCAGTCGCCGGGGGTCCGGTAGAGTGTCTGGCGCAGACCGACCGCGTAGCTCAGCGATTCGTTGCCGATGTCGAGCTCGTCGAGCAACGGGTCGAGGATGTCGGCGTCGCTGTAGCGCGCCTCGACCCAGAGCTGTGTCCCGCTCGGATGGATCGGGACCGAATAACCTCCCTCGATTCGATAGAGCCCTTCCGTCACCGTCAAGCCTGCGCCGAGCCGGTCGCCCAAGCCCAGTGGATTCTGGTGGGCCGCGTCGACGTATCCGGCGTACGCTCCGATGGACGGCGATTGGTAGTTGTCGAAGGAGAACGCGAGGCTCCCGGGGTCCGCCTCTTCGATCGCGACGAGGAGCGTCGACGATCCGGGCGCGATGCCAGGCTCGAGGCGCGCGTCGAGACGCGCGATCCGCGGATCCTGCGAAAGGATCCGCAGCGCCGACTCGAGATCGGCGACGCGCACCGGCGGCCCTTCGGCTCGCTCGAGGCGCCCGCGGAGCACCGACTCGCGAAAACGGCGGGCGCCCACGATCCGGATCTCGGCGAGCCTGCCCTCGGTGATCTCGACCCGGAGGCGCCCATCGCTCACGACCTGCTCGGGCAAACGCGCGCCGGAATTGACGTAGCCCGCAGCGACGTAGGCCGCAGTGAGGGCGCGGCGAAGTCGTTCGAGATCCGCCGAATCGAGCGGGCGCCCGAGATACGGAGCGGCGGCCTGAGTCAGGGTTTCGTCGCTGATGACCGTGTTGCCGACGAGATCGAGCTCGCGGATCACGAGACCCGCCTGCGCGCCCAGCGCATCGAGCTCTCCCTCGGACGGCAGCGGAACGGTCGGCAGAACCCGCTCCTCCTGCACACCCTCGAGATCCCGTTCACCCGGGGCCTCGGTCGTCGACGGGATACCCTGCTCCGTGACGAATGGTCGGTCGCGGACCCGGGGCGAGCGATTGAATTGTGCGTCTGCCGTAACCGGGGAAAACGCCGCGAGGAAGCTCGCAACGACAACACCTTGATAGGTCCGACGCGATCGAAGAGGGTCGATCATCCCGCCCCCGAGTTCAGAACACGCAGCTCGACGGGGGCGAGGCGCTCGCCTGCGCCCGATTTGCGGCCAACTGCGCGGACTCGGGCGCGAGGTCGGTGTGTCGAGGTTCGCTGCCCGGGGCATGCACGCCGCTGTCGGACGCGAGCAGCGCTGCCAGCGGCGCCGCAAGGTAGTCGCTCGCATCGAGGGACACGCGCTCGCGCTCGTCGATCACGAAGCGATTCGAAGCCCCCGGCCGCCGCGCCGCGCAAGGCTCGCGCACGAGGCTCGAGGCGTCCACCGAAGGGGTGACGAGCTGGGCCACCTCGGGCACGACGTTGCCCTCGACCCCGTTGATCAGGACGACGCCATCGATGCCCGTCTCCGACTTCGCACTGATCTCGGAGCTCGGATCCTTGATCACGACACCCGCCTCGATGTCGATCCGGCCACCGTCCCCGTCCTTGGCGCCAGCGATGATCCGGCTGTGGTCGAGAACGAGGGCCTCCGGGCCCGGCCGAAGGATGATGTTGCCGGCGCTCTCGGGGCCCAAGATGACGCTCGTCGTGATCGATGAACGCAGCATGTTGACCACACCGGAAACGCCGAGGACGATGTCGCCACCGTCCTCATTCGGGCTCTGGGTGGAGATCGTGGCATCTCGCATCACGAGCTGGTCGCCGATCTCGAAAAGAAGGTTTCCGGCAGCGCCGAGCGACGTGGCGTCGGCGGGGCGTGCGGAGATCTCGGCGCCGTCGGTCATCACGAGATTCCACGTGGCGACGCGGACCGAGCCCGCCTGACCCTTGCTGCCAGGCTGGGAGAAAGTCGAGATGCCTGTGAAGCTCTCGTCGTCCGTCCGACCGCTGAGCTTCATCCCGTTGCGAGCCGTGATATCGAGAATGCCGCCGGGCCCCGCACCTCGGGTGCTCGAGTCGATCCGGGCATTACCGGACATCTCGAGCTCGGCGACGTCGATCTCGATCAGGCCGGGAAGGCCGTCCGAGGGACTGAGCGAGCCGTTCTGGATCACGAATGCGCCGAAATCGTCCATCTGGAGCGTGCCCGTATCGGAGTGAACTCGGATCGTCCCGGGGTTTCCGAGGCCATTCGCGTTGGTCGTAAGAAGAGACACGTCGTTGGGTCCGCGACGGCCGATGACGCTCATCGCATCTTGAAAATCGATGTCGATCGTGCCCGCATTTCCGAAGAACTCGCTCCCCGCTCGGATTTTTCCACCGTTCTGAAGATGGACCTCACGGGCGCGGACGCGCACGTCCCCTGCGTTTCCCGTTCCGACATATCGGATTGCGCAGATCTGGTTAGCGCAGACGTCCGCCTCGATGACCGCTCCGACATTGGGATAAGGTTGGATTGCAATGAATTCGACGACCTGCCCGGGTGCCGCGACCGTTCGAAATCCCGTGTCCGCAAAAATGCCGGATTGCTCGGCACTCGTTCCGCCTTCGATCGTGAGCGTGCCCGTCAGATCGATCGCAATGTCACCCGCATCCTCCGACGTCACCGTCAACGTGCGCACCTGCGCATCTCGTATCGTCAGATCATCCGCCGTCACGAAGATCGGCCCCGAGCCCGGGATCGGCTCGACGAAGAAGCCTGCGTTCGGGTTCCGGATGTCGAGACCACTCGTGGATACCACGACGTCGTCCGTGATCGAGACGTCTCCGAAGCTGGGATTGCCCACGATCCGCACGCCCTGCGACTCGAGGAAGACCTGACCCGCGCTTGACAGACTGACGAGATCGATTCGCCCGCTCGGCGCGGACAATGCACCGCCGCCTCCATCGCCGCGCTGTCCCGATAGTTCCAGATCGCCACCGACGAGGCTGAGCGTCTGGTCCCGCGCCAACTCGATCTGACTCCCCACGAGCGAGATCGCCGCTGCCGGCCCGAGAAATCCAAACCCCACCGGATCCGCCACGGAGAGGATCGCCGGCGGCGCACCGCTCGTCGCCAGCTCGTCCCCGTTCGAGAAGATCAGCCGATCCGCCGTACTGACCGTGAGCGCGCCGGAGAGATCGACCGTCGCATTCTCGCCGAACACGACGCCGTCGGGATTGATCAGGAAGAGGTTCGCGCCGGGGATCTCCGACTTGAGCTTGCCGTCGATCGAGGAGCGGCCGCCGGTGATCGTGGTGACGAGATTGCGGATATCGGCGGAGCCCTGGTAGACGGCGGTCTCGCTCGACGTGAGGTTCATGCGCGAGAGGCTGTGGAAGAGGTTCTGGCCGGCGCGCTGGCCGTCGGACTCGCGGATCAGATAACGCAGACCCCCGCTGCCGTCGGCTTCGGTCGCGACCGCGCCCGGCCCCGCGGATCCGACGCGCCCATCGCGCACGACATCGGCGCGCGCGGAGACAACCGAGAAGAGGACGCCTGCGAAGGCGAACGGAACGAAGGCGTCGATCAGCGTTCGTCGCGGGAGGGAACCATCGGCACGTCGCATTCGCTGCCCCACGATCGCTCGCCTCCTCGATCTTGCGGTCGGCGCTCTTCTGGTCGAAGCCGTCTAGCTACGCCCCACCGACACCGCGCAGAGCTCGCCTACGGCTTGGGCCGAGCGACCTCGACCAATCGATCACGATAGGTGGCGAGGCGTTCGACCTCGGGATGCGCCTCGGCGAGCGATGCGTAGAAATCGAAGGCATCGTACCAGAGCCCGAGCTCCGCGAACTTGTTACCCCGGGCCGAGACGTCCGCCGCCCCCACGCTCTGGCGTCGCCCGTCCGAAGCGGCCGCGACACGCAGGGAGCCCGCGGACACGGGATTGCGCGAGGGCCGGTCGGGGTCGACCACGATCGACACGAACCAGCGGTACTCGACGTCGGGCGAGAGCTCGGCGCCCTGCTTGGCGAGATCGAAGGCGTGGAGGCCGGCGGCGTGGGGGCCCGGGAGCTCGACCCGCACCAGGGGATCGATCGCATCGCCGTCGACGATCGTGATCTGGATGGGGAGGTCCGTCGGCTGATCGAGGGCCCACCACAGACGCGGGGTGCGCGAGAGCGTGAGACCCGTGTGGTTGTCGGGGGCGCGAGCGAGAACGCGCAGCGCGTTCGGGGCGGCCCGGACGGCGCCGAACTGGCGCATCCAGACGAGGGACTCGGCGCCGGCAGGCGTCGCATAGCTCGGCGGCGGCAGCTCGCTGACGGCGGCGAGCAGGACCTCCTCCGGCTTTTGGGTCGCTGCCGGCGCAGAGCCGGCCTCCGGGCCTGCCTTGGGCCCTGCCTTGGGGATGGGCGACGTGACGGGGGGCTTTCGCGTGGGCATCGCTTCGGCGTCGGGCTGCTCCGCGCTCTGGGCGAGCTCGACGGGCGCCTGCTCGGCCGCGCGATCCGGCGTGACCTCGGTCTGCGCTTTCGGTTCGGGCGTCGCGGCCAGCTCGCTCGCCCCGGCATCGGGCTCGGGGGCCGGGCTCGGTGCATTCGTTTCCGGCGCCGTGCGCTCGACCAGCTGCGGGTGATTGCTCTCGGGCCGGCCCGCGCCAAAGCCGTCGAGCGCGCCGCTCCACCAGAGCCCCGCGAGCACGATCAGCACCATCGCGAGCGCCGGTGCCGGGCTCATGAGATCGAATCCGCGCAGGCTCTCGACGAAGCCCGCAAGGGCCCCGCGCAGGGAATCGAAGAGTCCCGCCTCGGCGCTCTTGCGGTCGCGGGCGACCGCGGGCATCGCCTCGCTGCGGGGACCGAACATCGCGGGATCGAAGCCCGCGATCAGCTTGAGCTCGTTCGCACAGCTCGCACAACCCGCCACGTGATTCTGGATCTGCATCGCCTTCTCTCCCAAGCGCTTTCCGTAGCGAAGAGGCGCTTCCGCATAGCCCGCGAGGTCTTCGGGCTCGGGATGGGCCGAGGCATGCTCGCCCGTCTCCGCCATGATCTCGCGCAGTGCGCCGTCGAGGGTCATCCAGTCCGCCACCACCGCCGAGCAATCCGCGCAGTGCGGGTAGTGCTCGCGAAATGCGTCGACCGTCTCGTCCCCCGCCGCGCTCAGCAGGAAGGCATCGAGCTCGACCCGATCCGCACGCCCACAACGCATCAGGCGCTCCTTCCATTGGCTCGGCGAAGACTCGAACCGCCCTCGCTCCGCCGGTCCCGACGCCGACCCTCGGCATCCTTTCCGGCACGCCCATGGAATCGTTGGACGGGGGCCAGACGGATCAACGCAGCCCCCCTTGCAAGAAGATTTCCGCTCCCTGCGGGCCGCTGCCGGCACCCTGCCGGCGCGAGATCAAGCCGTGCGCGGGTCACCGAGGACCTCCTTTAGACGAGCGAGCGCGGTGCGGAGCGAGCGTTTGAGGGTGCCGAGGGGGATGCCGGTCGCCTCGGCGGCTTCCTCATAGGTATGGCCCCGGAGATAGACCCAGGTCACGGCCTCGCGTTCCCGAGGATCGAGCCGGTCCATCGCCTCGCGGATCGAGACCCGCAGCTCGAGACTGCGGCCTTCGCCCCCGTCGGCCGGCGGCCAGGCCAGCGACGCTCCCTCCGAAGATGCCTCGCTCCCGTCCCTGAACTCCACGGGCCGGCCCCGGCGCTGCAGCGCGCGGATCCGATCGATGAACTTGAAGCGCGCGGCCTGGCGGACGTAGGCGACCAGGGCCCCGGAATCCGTGATGCGACCGGCGCGATAGGCCTCGACGGTCGAGATCAGGACCTCCTGCACCATGTCGTCCCAATCGGCGCGAAAGTCGTAGGCGCGCCAGGCTGTGAGGTGGCCCGTCACGAGGCGGACGAGGCGGGCGTAGGCGGCGCGGTCCCCGGCGAGGACGCGCTGGACCAAATCCAGCCAATCGACTGCACCCGACGACGCGTCGGTCCTGGCTTCCGTCACGCACACAAGCTAACAGAGTCGCGCCGCCGGACAGGTGGATTCTCCTGCTCTTTCAGGGACCTGCCGGGGTTCTCTCGTCGACCTATCCTGGGCGGCTTGACGTCCCAAGAGCCTCAGCCCGAGCACCCGGACAGCCTGTTCGCCGAGCTTCGCCGGCGCCGAGTGCTGCGGGTCGCGGGGACCTATGCCGTCGTCGCGGGCTCGCTGATGCAGGCCGGGGCGGTGATCCTGCCGGCCTTCGAGCTGCCGACGAGCGCGCTGCGGCTGCTGATCTTGTCGCTCGCCGCCGGCTTTCCGTTGGCCGTCCTGCTGGCCTGGATCCTCGACATCTCGCCGCGCGGGATCCGTCTCGCGCACCGCCGCCCCGGGCGCGGGGCGGGCTACGACGAAGACGACGACGAGGGCGCGGAGTCGCCGGCGAATGCCTCGCTCTTCGCCCGCTCGCTCGAAATGATCCTGCTGGGGCTGGCGCTGCCGGTCCTCGGCTTCGGGCTCGTCGTGCTGGTGATGAGCTGGCGATCGGGGGGCGAAGCGATCGTGCGCACAGCGCCGGCGACCAAGCCGGCGAGCGGTGTCGCCTCCCTCGCCGTGCTCCCGCTCGTCGACCTGTCGAGCGATGGAGCGGACGGCGGATTCTTCGCGCGTGGCATGCACGAGGACATCCTGGCGCAGCTGTCGCGCATCCCGTCGCTCAAGCTGATCTCGCGCACGAGCGTGATGACCTACGAGGGCACCACCAAGAGCATCCGCGAGATCGGCGACGAGCTCGGTGTCGAGCACGTGCTCGAAGGCAGCGTGCGGCGTTCCCCGACACACGTCCGCGTCACGGCCCAGCTGATCCGAGCGGATACCGACGAGCACGTCTGGGCCGAGCAGTTCGACGCCGAGCCCCGGGACGTCTTCGAGGTCCAGACCCGCATCGCCACCGCGATCGCCCGCGCCCTCGAACGAGAGCTCTCGCCGAATGGCGTTCCGGAGACGGCGCGCGGGCTTGGCGTCGTCCCCGCCGCCTACGATGCCTATCAAAAAGCCCGCGATCTCCACCGCAACCTCGACACCGGCGACCGCAGGACCTTCGACGAAGCACAGCGCCTCTACGAAGAGGCCCGCCGACTCGACGAGCATTTCGCCCCCGTCTGGCTCCAGCTCGCGATCCTCCACGCCGAGGCCCGCTGGTTCGGCCTCGACCGCTCCCCGGAACGCGTCGAGCAAGCCCGCCGCTGCCTCGAACAGGCCCGCCGGCGCGCGAGCCCGGCCGACCAGCTCGCCCTCGCCGAGGGCATCTTCGCCTATTACGTCGATCAGGATTACGGCAAGGCCCTGCTGTTCTTCGACGACGCCGCACGGCTGGCCCCCGGCAATCCCGAGGCCTCGTTCTACCGCGCGATGATCCTCCGGCGCCGCGGCGAGCTTCCGCTCGCCCTCGCCGCGGAGAAGGTCGCCCTCGAGCTCGACCCGCTGAATCTCGCCTATCGCGACGAGTACGCCCTCACGCTCGCGCTCGCCGGCGAGCTCGAGCTCGCGCGCGAAGAGCTGCGGGCGATCCTCGAGCAAGATCCGGGACGGCCCCGCGCGCAGATCCAGAAATGGCAGCTCGATCTCGAGCTCGACGGCCGGCCTGATCTGCTCTTCGAGGAATTGCTGCGCGCCGATCGCACGACCTGGCCGGAGCCCCATTACACGATGCTCGAAACGACCGCAGTGCTCGCCGGCCAGACCGAGCGCGCCCTCGCTGCCCTCGTGCGCCCGGCCCCGACACCGCTCGCCCGCGCGCGGCTCGCCTATCAACAGGCCGTCCTCGAGCGCCATGCAGGCCGCGCCGAGCGCGCGGCTTCGCTGCTCAGCGAGGCGCGGCGCGCCTTCGAATCATCCGGGGCGCAAGCCGCGACGCCGATCGAGCGCATGGAGCTTCGCCAGTTCGAGGCCCTGCTCGCCGCCGAGGCGGGCGAAGCGGCCGAAGCCATCGCACTCCAGGCGCAGAACGTCGAGGCGTTTCCCGTCGAGAACGATCTGATCACCGGCGGCC
>JANNQH010000237.1:0-17975 GCA_031400655.1 Deltaproteobacteria bacterium
TGCGCCGAGCGAATCGCCGGGACGAGCGGGCTGCATGGAATGAAGCGCGAGCGGATTCCGGGCTGCACCTACTGCCGCCCGCAGATCGCGAGCGTGGGCCTCAGCGAAGCGGCCGCGAAGGCGCAGGGCCGCGAGCTGAAGGTCGGCCGCTTCCCCTTCGTCGGCAACGGCAAGGCGATCGCGCTCGGCGAGAGCGAGGGTCTCGTCAAGACGATCTTTGACGCGAAGACAGGCGAGCTGCTCGGGGCCCACATGATCGGCGCCGAGGTGACGGAGCTCGTGCAGGGGTTCGTGATCGCGATGAACCTCGAGACGACCGAGGCCGAGCTGATGCACTCGATCTTCCCCCACCCGACGCTGTCCGAGATGATGCACGAGTCGACCCTCGAGGCATACGGCCGCGCGATCCATATCTGAGGAGCAAGAGCGTGAGCGAGCGGTCTTCGAATGCTTCTTCGACTGTTGAACCGACTGAGCCGCGTTCGTCCGCCAGTGGCCTGCTGCAGATCGAAGGGCACGGGAGCGCTGCGGCCCCCGACCTGCCGCGGCCGCCCTGGCTGCGCGTGCGCTTGACCGCGAATCCCGAGATCGAGCGGACCCGGGCGCTGATGCGCCGGCTGAAGCTGAATACCGTCTGCGAGGAGGCGGCCTGCCCGAATCTCTCGGAGTGCTGGGCCGAGCGCCACGCGACGGTGATGATCCTCGGATCGGTCTGCACGCGGGCCTGCGCGTTCTGCAACGTCGCGACCGGGCTTCCCGACGCAGTCGACGAGCACGAGCCCGAACACCTCGCGAGCGCCGTCGCCGAGCTCGGCCTCGGCCACGTCGTCATCACCTCCGTCGACCGCGACGATCTTTCGGATGGCGGCGCCACACAGTTCGCCCGCTCGATCGCGGCGATTCGCGCGGCGTCGGCGAGCGTGACGATCGAGGTGCTCACGCCGGATTTCCGCCGCAAGCCGGGCGCTCTCGGCGTCGTGCTCAGCGCCGGTCCCGACGTTTACAACCACAATCTCGAGACCGTGCCGCGGCTCTACCGCCGGGTGCGCCCGGGTGCCGACTATCGCCATTCCCTCTCGCTGCTCGCCGAGGCGAAGCGGACGCGGCCCGAGATCTTCACGAAGAGCGGCATCATGGTCGGCCTCGGCGAAACCGAGTCCGAGGTGCTCGAGGTGATGGACGACCTTCGCCAGGCCGAGGTCGACTTCCTCACCGTCGGGCAGTACCTGCGGCCGACGCCGAGCCATGCTCGGGTCGAGCGCTATGTGGCGCCGGAGGAGTTCGAGCGCATGGCCGAGGCGGCGCGGGCGCGCGGGTTCCTGCTCGTGTCGGCGACGCCGCTGACCCGCTCGTCGTACCACGCCGACGCGGATTTTCGGCGGCTGCAGGCGGCGCGCGCGGCCCGCTCGGGAGCGCAACTCGCCCGTTAGCGGCCGCGGCCTCGCGGGCGAACGCGAGCCCGTGAGCGCGAAGGCGATCCCGCTTCAGGCCTCGGCGTGGACCCGCCGCAGATCCTCGGGGCTCGTCGGGGGCAGCCCGGCCTCGCTCGCGCGCTTCTGGCAGGCGATGTAGATGGCCTGCTCCGAGAGCCGTCGCCGCTCGATCCGCCCGCCCTTGTTCACCGGATTGAAGAGCGGTCCCGACTCCTGGCCCCGGAACCGGATCCAGCGCTCGAGGGCGCGGCGCGCCGTGGCGGGTGTCGGCAGGCGACGCGTGGCACCGCGAGTTGCTCCGCGAACGGTGATCTCGCCCGCCGCCGGATCGTAGTCGACGAAATCGAGCGAAACGGCCTCCGCGCGCCGCAGGCTCGAGCCGCGCAGCAACGTGAGGAGCGCTTCATCGCGGGCGCCCGAAGGACTCTCGTCCGCCGCACAGATCCGCGCGATGCGTTCGAAATCCTCGGGCCGCAGCGTCACGCCTCGTCGAGGAGATTCGCCGCGAATCGGGGGCAGGTCGACCACCCTGTGATAGTCCTCGGCGGAGAGGCGCCCCTGCTGCCAGCACTGCTTGAGTACCCCGCGCAGGGCGGCCATGTGCTTGTTGGCGGTCGCCGGGGCGAGGGTCGCACACAGGCGCGTGCGGAGGGCGGCGGTGTGCTCGAGCTGGAGCAGGTGCCAGGGGAGGTCATGCGGGTCGCAGCGGCCATCGGAGGCCCAGCCCGCCAGCTTCTCGAGCGCCTCGCGCATCGTGCGGCGCGAGCCCGGGCCGAGTCCTGCGAGATAGGCGGAGGCGGGATCGAGGAGCGAGCCGGTCGTCGTGTTTCCGGTCTTCGACTGGATCGGGTGACGGCTCCAACCCCGGGTGTTCGCGGCCATCTTCGTCTCCTGTCGGACGCGTGGCCTGACCGACGGCATCAATCGGGAGGGCGGCGAACTGGCAGGGTGGGGGAGTCGGCGTCGCAGGGGTATCGGGGAAACGCTGGAAGACGGGCTCGAAAAGCGCCATGTGTGGGCGCGAGGGGCGCGGGCAGCGTGGGTAGCGCGGGTCGAGCTTGCGCGGCGCTCGGGCGCCTAATCCGACTCGGCCGTCGGCGGTGCGCTGGTCTTCAGCGCGCTGTGCTCGCGGTACCAGTCGATCGTGTCGGCGGCCTGCGTGCGCTCCCGGGCGAGGTATTGCTCGACGGCGGCGCCCAACCGGCGATCGGCCAGGAAATGCACCGACCAGGTCGGGGACGCGTCGAAGCCCCGCAGCTGCTTGTACTCGCCGCCGGCGCCTGGCTCGAAGCGGGTGAGGCCGCGGGCGATGCAGTGCTCGATGGCGGCGTAGTAGCAGACGTTGAAATGCAGATGGCGGACCATCCGCGTCGCCCCCCAATAACGCCCGTAGAGCACACCCGCCTTCTCGACGTTGAAGGTCCCGGCGATCCGCTCGCCGGCCTGGCTGGCGATCACGAAGACCAGCCGGTGGCGAAAGCGCTCGAGCAGCAGCTCGAAGGCGCGGCGATTGAGATACTGGCGGCCGAAGGAGTGGGCCTGGACGGTCGAGCGATAGAAGCGGTAGATCGGATCGAGGAGGTCGGCGGTGAGCTCGTCGCCCGAGAGGGTCGCGATCTCGACGCCCTGCTCGACCATCTCCCGGCGCTCGCGGCGGACCTGGTTTCGGCGTTTGCTGCGAAACGCCTCGAGGTAGTCGTCGAATTCACGGTAGCCCTGGTTGCGCCAGTGGTACTGGAGGCCGAGCCGCGGGGCGAAGCCGATCTGCGACAGGGCCTCGGCTTCGTCCGGCAGACAGAAGTTGATGTGCACGCCCGAGAGATCGTTGCCCGTGCAGACGTCTTTCAGCGCGTGGCCCAGGCGCTCGATCCAAAGGGCGCGGCTCTCGCCTGCTCGAACGAGAAAACGCGCGCCCGAAACCGGTGAGAAGGGGACGCCGACCAGCAGCTTCGGGTAGTACTCGATGCCGGCGCGCTGAGCGGCGTCGGCCCAGGCGAAATCGAAGACGAACTCGCCCTCGCTGTTGCGCTTCAGGTAGAGCGGGCAGGCGGCGACGAGCCGGCCGTCCTGGCGCGCCACCAGCGGACGCGCGCTCCAGCCGGAACGCTCGTCGAGCACACCCGCCTCTTCGAGGGAGGCGAGGAACTCCCACTCGAGAAAGGGCGACTCGTCGGCGACCAGCTCGTTCCATTCCTTCGCGTCGAGCGCGGCGACGCCCTCTTCGAGGTGGATCGTGAAGGCGGGTTCGGGGGGCGCGGGCATCTGCGGCCAGTGTAGCCAGCGCAGCGGGCGGGTCTGCTGCGACGCGGGGGTCCCGACGGCTATGCTGGTCAGGATGGTCGAGGCAGTGCGCATGCGACGGGACGAGACGGGCGTCGAGAGATCGGGGGAGGGTCGGGGTGACCGGCTGAGACCTGTGCACGCCGCCGATCCGCCGGGCCGGGAGGGTCCGCCGTCGCGGCCGCCCGCGCGCCCGCCGAACGACCCGTCTCGCAACTCGGATCGCGACCTCGATCGCGGGCTCGCGACGAAGCAGCGTCCGAAGGTCGATCGCCCGCCGCGATTCAAGGTGATCCTCTACAACGACGACTACACGCCCATGGAGTTCGTCGTCCAGGTGCTCGAGAAGATCTTCCAGAAGAGCCCGTCGGCGGCGACCCAGATCATGTTGCAGATCCATCGGGGCGGGATGGGTGTGGCCGGAGTCTTTGTGTTGGAGGTCGCCGAGACGAAATCGGCGATGGTGCTGCGAATGGCCGAAGAGCGGGGCTTCCCGCTCCGCTCGGGTGTGGAGAAGGAATGAGCTCGATCGGTCGCGATCTCCAGTTGACGCTCCAGGCGGCCCACCGCGAGGCCGTCGTCCGCCGCCACGCCTATCTCACCGTCGAGCATCTGCTCTACGCGCTGCTCCACCACGAGGACGGCGCCCGCATCCTGCGCCACTCGGGTGCCGACGTGCAGCGACTGCGCCAGGAACTCGAGAAGTTCTTCGCCGAGGATCTCGAGCGCGTCCCCGGCGACGAGCCGGTCGAAACGCTGCAGACCCTGGCCTTCCACCGCGTGATCCAGCACGCGATCGACCACACCGCGCGCTCCGAAAAAGACGAGGTCGAGATCGGCGATCTGCTGGCCGCGCTGTTCCAGGAGCCCGACGCCTACTCGATGACGCTGCTCCGGGCCCAGGGCGTCTCGCGCATCGATCTGCTCCGCTACATCAGCCACGGCGAGTCGAAGCTCGGCGGCGGGGAAGAGGCGGGCGCGGGGAGCGGGGGCTCCTCCATTCTCGGCGGCGAAGACCAGGAGGGAGTGCCCTCCGATCCGCTCGCCGCGTTCGCGACGAACCTCACTGGGCGCGCCGCCGAGGGCAAGCTCGATCCCCTGATCGGCCGCAGCCAGGAGCTCGACCGCGCGATCCACATCCTCGCGCGCCGCCGCAAGAACAACCCGATCTTCGTCGGCGAGACCGGCGTCGGAAAGACGGCGCTGGCCGAGGGACTCGCGCTCCGGATCCACGAAGGCCGCGTCCCCGAAGATCTCGTCGGCACCGAGATCTTCTCCCTCGATCTCGGCGCACTGCTCGCCGGCACCCGCTACCGCGGCGATTTCGAAGCCCGCTTCAAGGCGCTGCTCGCGGCGCTGCGCAAGCACGAGCGCTTCATACTTTTTATCGATGAGATCCACACGATCCTCGGCGCCGGCTCCGCCCAGGGCACGACCGTCGACGCCTCGAATCTCCTGAAGCCGGGCCTCTCGGACGGAACACTCCGCTGCATGGGCTCGACGACCTATCAGGAATACCGCCACTTCGAGCGCGACCGCGCCCTCTCGCGCCGCTTCCAGAAGATCGACGTCGGCGAGCCCTCGCCGGAGGAGTGCGTGCGGATCCTCGAAGGTTTGGCTCCGCGTTACGAGGCGCATCACGGCGTCCATTACACGGCCCCCGCGCTGAAGGCCTGCGTCGATCTCGCGGTGCGGCATGTCAACGATCGCTTCCTGCCGGACAAGGCGATCGACGTGATGGACGAGTCGGGGGCGGCGGTACGGCTGCGACCGGCTTCGAAGAAGAGAAAGACCGTCGCGGTCCGCGACGTGGAGCGCGTCGTGGCGCGGATGGCCCGGGTGCCGGTCGAGACGACGATCTCCGAGGATGCGACCCGGCTCGCGCGCCTCGAGTCGGATCTGAAGGCCGTCGTCTTTGGACAGGACCGCGCGGTCGAGACGGTCGCGCGGGCCGTCAAACGTGCGCGGGCCGGGCTCGCGGGCGACCAGAAGCCGACCGGCTCCTTCCTCTTCGCCGGGCCGACGGGCGTCGGCAAGACCGAGCTCGCGAAGCAGCTCGCGGCGACCCTCGGCGTTCCGTTCCTGCGCTTCGACATGAGCGAGTACATGGAGAAGCACTCGGTCTCGCGCCTGATCGGCGCGCCGCCGGGCTATGTCGGATACGACCAGGGCGGTCAGCTGATCGAGCAGATCCGCAAGCATCCGTACGCGGTGCTTCTGCTCGACGAGATCGAGAAGGCCCATCAGGACGTCTTCGACGTGCTGCTCCAGGTGATGGACCACGCGACGCTGACCGACAACCAGGGCCGTCAGGCGGATTTCCGCCACGTGACGCTGATCATGACCTCGAACGCCGGCGCCCGGGAGATGACGGCGCGGGCGATCGGATTCAACGAGGCTCGGCGCGGAGATGGCAACCGGGAGATCGAGAAGCTCTTCAGCCCCGAGTTCCGCAATCGGCTCGACGAGATCGTGCGCTTCGACGCGCTGCCGCCGGAGGTGATGGAGCGGGTCGTCGAGAAGTTCGTGCGCGAGCTCGAGGTGCAGCTGAAGGAGCGGAAGATCTCGGTCACGTTGACGCCGGCTGCTCGGAAGCGCCTCGCGGAGAAGGGCTACGACCCGGATTTCGGGGCGCGGCCGCTCGGGCGATTGATCCAGAAGGAATTGAAGGATCCGCTGACGGACGAGGTGCTGTTCGGGAAACTCAAGAACGGCGGGCGGGTCGAGGTCGACGTCGACGAAGCGGGGGCGTTCAAGTTCGGATTCCCGGACTGAATCCGGGAATTGCACCGGAGATCCAACCCCGTCTGGGGATCGCTGGCGCCATCGCATCGGTCCGGGCTGAGCCAAGCGGATCAATTCGCCCCTCTCGACCTCTAGGACCTCGAAGCGGCTGACTGGCAAAGTTTCCCGTGGGGCGAATCTGCTCGACGCTCAAGGCAGCTCTCCAACTGTAAATCCTAAACTATTAAGTATTTAGTCGTTTACTAATTGACTTTTAGATCCGATAGTAAACGACACATGACCTTCCGGACCCCGAAAATGAGTCCCGCCGACGAGGCGGTCCGCGGCCTGCTCCTGGACCTATGGCGCGCGCTCGAGGTCCGGGTCGGCAATCAGAAGCAGCGCTGGTACGGCGTTCTGCGCCGCTCCGCGATGGCCGCGAACATGCGCGGTTCGAATACGATCGAAGGCTACGACGTCTCGGCCGACGATGCGCTCGCTGCGGCGGACGAAGAGGCGAGCCCCTTCGAAGCGTCGGCGGAGAACTACCGCGCGGTGAGTTGTTACCGCGACGCGATGAACTACGCGATCGGTCTCGCCGACGACAAACACTTTCGTTTCGACGCGAGTCTGATCCGCGCCCTTCACTACATGATCGTGAAGTACGCCCCCACCCGAAATCCGGGACTCTGGCGTCCCGGGTCGGCTCGTGTCCTCGACGAGCGGAACGGGGAGATCGTCTACGAAGCTGCTCCAGTCGAGGACGTCCCGAGGTTGATGGACGAGCTGGTCGAGTCGGTCGCCACCCTCGCGCCGTACCCCGTCATTCAGGCTGCGATGATGCACCTCAATCTGGTCATGATCCACCCGTTCTCGGATGGAAACGGGCGCACGGCGCGCTGTCTCCAGACTCTCGTGATGGCGCGCGGGGGCGTCCTCTCGCCGGTCTTCTGCAGCATCGAGGAGTACCTCGGCAGCAATACGCTCGACTACTACCGGGTGCTCGGGGAGGTCGGGGGCGGCTCCTGGGATCCGACGAGAAATGCCTCGCCCTGGATTCGTTTTGCGCTCACCGCGCACTATCGACAGGCTCAGACGTTTCTCCGTCGCGAGGCACAGATGCAAGCGCTGTGGAACGACGTCGAGGATGAGCTCGCACGTCGAAAAATGCCGGATCGTGCGCTACCGGTCATCGCGCAGGCCGCCTTCGGACACCGAACCCGACGGTCGACCTACACGAAGCTCAGCGACACCACTGATGTCGTCGCGACGCGGGATCTCCGCCTGCTTGTCGCGTCCGGACTTCTCGTCGCAGTCGGGGAGAAACGGGGTCGGCATTACCTGCCGTCCGAGGAGCTGAGAGCGATCGGCCGGCGGCATCTCGTGAAGTCCGACATTCCGGATCCGTACGAGCGCGCTGAAAAATCTGCTCAGATCGGAACGCGACGATAACGGCGCGGAATCCTTGGTGGCTGGCGGCGCATCGAGCAACCCGATTCTCAGTGCGCTGCCGAGCGGCGATCCCCCGTCGCGCAGTCGCTCAGACCGCAATCCCCTTCGCATCCCGCCACCGCCCCCGCAGAAACGACAGCCCGAGCCAGATCGTCCGCGCGATATGGTCGAGGATCAGGGTGAACCAGATCCAGACGACGTCGAGATCGAGGACGCTCGCGAAGACGATCGCGGCGGGCAGCCGGATCGCCCAGTTCCCGATCATCGCCGCGACCAGCGGGGTCACCGTGTCGCCGGCGCCGCGATGGGCGCCGCCGAGCGTGAAATGGATCTGGAGGAAGGGCTGGCCGATCGCGAGGGTCAGCATGAAGGGCGAGAGGGCGCCGATCACGGCGGCGTCATCGGTAAAGAGCGCCGCCAGCGGCCCGCGCAGCCAGGCGAATAACAGGGCAAGCGGAATCGAGGTGTAGAACGCGAGGCCGACGGCCCGGCGGGCGAGGCTCATCGCACCGTCCCGATCGCCGGCGCCGAGGGTCTGGCCGACCAGCGTCGAGCAGGCCTGGGCGAAGCCCGTCCCGGGGATCCAGGAGAACGAGAGCAGCGAGACGCCGACCGTATAGGCCGCAACCGCGAGAGTTCCGTACCAGCGCGAGAGCACCGCGAAGTACGAGAGCAGTCCGAGATTCAGGACAATGCGCTCGGCGACACCCGGCACCGCGATCTGGATCACCTCCCGCGTCATCGGACTCCACGCGAAGAGCTCGCGCAGGCGGATCGCCGTCGGGCCGCCGCGGGGCCGGCTGGCCAGCACGCCGAGAAACAACACCAGGCCGATCGCCTGGGCGAGCACCGTCGCGAGCCCCGCGCCCCAGAGCTCGAGGCGCGGGGCGCCGAACAGGCCGAAGATCAGGACCGCGTTGCCCGAGAGCTTCACCAGCGTGACGACGAGCGCGATCCACATCGGCGTCCGCGTGTCGCGATCGGCGCGCAGTGCGCTCTCGAAGATCAGCGTGAAGGCGAGCATCAACGCCGCGATCACCGTCAGCTCGAGATAGGGCGCCGCAATCGCGACGACGCCTTCCTCGGCCCCGAGTGCCCGCAGCACGGGCTCGCTCCAGATGTAGAGCGCGCTCGAGTAGACGAGGGTGATCAGCGCGGCGACCTGGAGCGAGCCGAGCAGGGCGTGGCGCGCGCGTTCCGGATCGCCGGATCCGATCGCGCGTGCCATCAATGCGACGCAGGCGAGGCCGACGGAAAAGAGCGTCGTGTGGACGAAGTTGAAGATCTGACTCGCGTAGCCGACTGCGGCGAGGGGAATGGCGGCGCCGCCCGGGTCGGCGAGGCGGCCGATCATCATGCGGTCGATCAGGCCGGTGAGGTTGACGAGCACCTGGCTCGCCATCACGGGCCAGGCGAGCCGAAAGATCTCGTGGGTCGCCGCTTGCTGGACCTCGAAGGTCGCCGCGCGAATCGGGCGCGAGATCCGGTCGCGGATGCCGGCGAGGGCGCTCGCGACCACGGCGCTCGCGGGCAGCGGGGGCCCGACCTCGGGGTCGTCGGGCGCTTCGGGCTCCCAGCGGTCTCGATCGCTCACGCTTCGCGCAGCTCCCGAGGCAGCTTGAACTGCATGCCCTCGTCGACCTCGGGCAGCGAGTCGAGCTGGAAGTCGCCGGGCGAGCGCGCGCGCAGCAGCTCGATCACGCCCTGGACGAGGACGTCGGGGGTAGAAGCGCCGGCGGTGATCCCGATGCACGTAGCACCCTCGAGCCAGGCGGGGTCGACGTCGTTCGCGTCCTGGATCAGATACGCAGGCACGCCCCGCCGCGCCGCGACCTCGACCAGTCGGTTGCTGTTCGAGGACGCCGGCGCGCCCACGACGAGCACGAGGTCCGCCTGGCCGGCGAGCTCCTTGACGGCATCCTGGCGATTCTGGGTCGCATAACAGATATCGTCGCGCTTGGGCAGCACGATTTCGGGGAAGCGGGCCGCTAGCGCCGCTTTGACCTCCCGCGTGTCGTCCACCGAGAGCGTCGTCTGGGTCACGCAGCCGAGCTTCTTCGGATTGCGGACCACGATCTTGGCGACGTCGTCGACGGCTTCGACGAGGTACATCGAATCGGGCGCCTGACCCATCGTGCCCTCGACCTCGACGTGGCCCGCGTGGCCGATCATCACGATCTCGTAGCCGAGGGAGACGAGCCGGCGGACCTCGTTGTGGACCTTCGTGACGAGCGGGCAGGTCGCATCGATCGTCGCGAGCTGCTTGGCGTCCGCCCGGCCGCGGACCGCGGGGGAGACGCCATGGGCCGAGTAGATCAGGACGGCGCCGGCCGGCGCATCCTCGGGATCCTCGATGAAGGTCGCGCCCATGGCGCGCAAACCCTCCACGACGTGGCGGTTGTGGACAATTTCGTGGCGGACGTAGACGGGCCGATCGTCCCGCGCCAGGGCCAGCTCGACGATCTCGATCGCGCGGTCGACACCGGCACAGAATCCGCGAGGGCTGGCGAGCAGGATGCGCATTTCGCGGCCGATACTAGCGCCCCGACTGCGAGTGCTGGAAAACGCGTGGTCGTCTCCTTAGACTGCCGCCACACTGTTCGAGGCAGCGCCTCCGCGCCGCAGGAGAACCCAGCATGGCCGACCTCGAAAGCTTCCGACGCGAGACGCGCACCTGGCTCGAAGCCAACGTGCCGAAGAGCCTCTTCGGTCAGGCCGGCAGCGAGCTCGACGGGACCTGGGGCGGCCGCAAGGCGACCTATCCCAACCCGGACTCGAAGCTCTGGCTCGATCGCGGGGCAGCCCGCGGCTTCACGGCGCCGACCTGGCCGAAGGAGTACGGCGGCGGCGGCCTCGATCCCGCAGAGGCGAAGGTACTCGCAGGATTGCTGCGCGAGCTGAAGCTCCCGCTGCCGCTGATCGGCTTCGGCCTCACGATGATCGGTCCGACGCTGCTCCGGTTCGGGAGCGAGGAGCAGAAGAAGCTGCATCTGCCCCGGATCTGTCGCGGCGAGATTCGCTGGTGCCAGGGTTATTCGGAGCCGGGGGCGGGCTCGGATCTCGCTTCGCTCCAGACGAAGGCGGTCCGCGACGGCGACCATTTCATCCTCAACGGGACGAAGGTCTGGACCTCCTATGCGGATCAGGCGGATTGGATCTTTGCGCTGGTCCGTACGAACCCGACCGCGAAGAAGCAGGAGGGGATCACTTTTCTGCTGGTCGACATGGACACGCCCGGTGTCAGCATCTCGCCGATCCTGCTGATCTCGGGGAAGTCGCCGTTTTGCGAGACGTATTTCAAGGACGTGCGCGTGCCGGTCGCGAACGTGATCCACAAGGTCGACGCGGGCTGGACGGTGGCGAAGGCGCTGCTGGGTCATGAGCGGACGATGATTGCCGACGCGTTCGGCGGTGCGGGACCGAAGCCCGAAAATAAGGGCGGGCGAAGCTTCCTGGCGGAGCTCGCGGTGTCGAAGCTCGGCGAGGAAAAGGGTCGGCTCACCGATCCGATCTTCCGGGACGAAGTGGCCGCCTTCGAGATGGAGAGCCGCGCCTTCGCGTTCACCGTCCAGCGCACGAAAGATGCCGCGCGTGCCGGCCATCAGCCGGGCTCCGAGAGCTCGATGTTCAAGATCTACGGCACCGAGCTGAACCAGCGCCGCTACGAGCTGCTCGTTCGCCTGCTCGGTCCCGACGCCCTCGGCTGGGACGGGCCCGGCTTCGATGACGGGGATCTCGAGATCACCCGCGAATGGCTCCGCTCCCGGGGCAACACGATCGAAGGCGGGACCTCCGAGGTCCAGCTCAACATCCTCGCCAAACACGTGCTGGGCCTACCGGCCTGAGCGGGAGCGCGAGAGCCGGAGCCCGGCCACGCGCCCACGCAGGAAACCACTTCATGCAGCTCGTCCTCAGCGAAGATCAGGAGTTGATCGCGTCGACCGCCCGGGATTTCGTGGCGGCGAGCTCGCCGGTCTCGCGTTTCCGGGCGCTGCGGGATACGGAAGATCCGCTCGGCTATTCACCTGCGCTGTTGCGCGAGATGGCTGGCCTCGGCTGGCTTGGTATTCCCTTCGACGAGAAGGAAGGCGGAGCGGGGCTCGGTCTCGCCGAGCTCATCTTGATCGCCGAGGCGCTCGGTCGAACGCTCGCGCCCGAGCCGATCGTGGGCGGACTGGCGATGGGCGGCTACGCGCTTGCACTCGGAGCCGGGCCGGCGCTGCGGGGGGCCTGGCTGCCCGGCGTGATCGAGGGGACGAAGGTAGTCGCGCTCGCGCATCAGGAGCCGGGCTCGCGCTACGACCTCCTGCACGTTGCGACCCGCGCCGAGCGGGCCGGGCAGGGCCATTCGCTCACGGGCAGCAAGTCGCAGGTCCTCGACGCCGTCGGCGCGGATGCCGTAATCGTGCCGGCGCGCACGAGCGGCGCGGTCGGGGATCGCGACGGGATCACGCTCTTTCTCGTTCCGAAGAACGCGCCTGGCCTGACCATCGAGCGCCAGCTCCGTGTCGATCACCGCAATGCCGCGAGCGTCCGCCTCGCGGGCGTCGCGTGTGATGCGGCGTCGATCGTCGGTGCCGTCGGTGAGGGGGCCGCGATTCTCGAGGCCGTGATCGATCGCGCCACCGTCGTGCTCTGCGCCGAGATGCTGGGCGGCATGGCCGAGGTCTTCGATCTGACCCTCGAGTACCTGAAGACGCGCCAGCAGTTCGGTGTCCCGATCGGGTCTTTCCAGGCGCTCCAGCACCGCGCCGCCCGCGTCTACATGGAGATCGAGCTCGCCCGCTCGAGCGTGATGGCAGCGGCGCGCTCTCTTGACTTGGCGGAAGCGGGGGAGGCCGTGAAGCTCGTCTCGCTCGCGAAGGCGCGCTGCTCGAACGCCTATCTCCTGGCCGCGAATGAGGCGGTCCAGATCTATGGCGGCGTCGGCATGACCGACGAATACGACATCGGCTTCTACCTGAAGCGCGCGCGCGCTTCGGAGCTGACCTTCGGTGACGCGGCCTTCCATCGCCGCCGCTGGGCTACGCTCGCAGGTTATTAGTCCGAGCCGGGCTGCGCGCGGAGTGAAACCAAGTTGAACCGACGAGATCGATTCCTGAACGCCTGCCGCGGTGAGCCCGTCGACCGGCCTCCCGTCTGGCTGATGCGCCAGGCGGGGCGGTATCTGCCCGAGTACCGCGCGGTGCGGGCCGGCGTTTCGTTTCTCGAGATGTGTTGGGATGTCGAGCGCGCCGTCACGGTGTCGCTCCAGCCGATCGAGCTCGTGGGCGCCGAGGCCGCAATCCTGTTCCAGGACATCTTTACCCCGATCCCGGGCATGGGCGTCGAGCTCGATTTCGCGCCGGGCCCGGTGATCGCGCATCCGATCCGGGAGGCGAGCCAGATCGAAGCGCTGCGGGTGCCCGATCCACGGGAGAGTGTGCCCCACGTCTTCGAGATCCTCGGGCGCTTGCGCGAAGCTTTGGCGAAGCCCGAGATTCCGGTGCTCGGATTCGCCGGCGCGCCCTTCACCCTTGCGGCCTATCTGATCCAGGGCAGCGGCTCGAAGGATTTCTCGACCCTGAAGAAGATGCTGCAGACTCGCCCCGACGAGGTCGACCAGCTGCTCGAGAAGCTCACGCAGCTGACGATCGACTACCTGCTCGCCCAGATCGAGGCCGGCGCCGAGGCGGTCCAGCTCTTCGATACCTGGGCGGGGCTGCTCGATCGCGCCGCCTATCAACGCTTCGCCGAGCCCGCCCATCACCGTATCGCCGATGCCCTGATCGAGAGCCCGGCACCGCTCATCCTCTACGTCCAGAATGGCGCTCATATTGTCGATCTTGCTGCGGATTCTGGTGCTTCGGTCATCTCCCTCGACTGGCGCGTCGACCTGCGCTCGACGGCCGAGCAACATGGGCGGCGGGTGAGTCTTCAGGGCAACCTCGATCCCTGTTGGCTGCACGCGCCGCGCGAGCGGATCTTCCAGATGGTGCGCGAGATGGCGGAGGCTGCGAAGCCGGCCCGCGGCTACATCCTGAACCTCGGCCATGGCTGCCTGCCCGACACACCGGTCGAGGGCGTGCGCGCCTTCACCGACGCGGCGCGGGCACTCGGCGCCTGATCCAGCTCGCCACTGCCTCGGCGAAACGCCGATCGCCGTTGAGACACGGAGCGAGCCAGAGATCCTCTCCTCCGAGCGAGCGCCACTGCTCGCGCAGTCGGATCCCGACCTCCTCGAGGGTCTCGAGACAATCCGACACGAAGGACGGACAGAACACCGCGAGCCGCTTTACACCTCGCCCCCGCAGTAGCGGCAGCTCCTCGTCCGTGAAGGGCCGGATCCAGGGCGTCGGCCCGAGCCGCGATTGAAACGCGCTGCTCGTCTTGTCGCGCTGGAGCTCGAGGGCCTGGCGAAGCCGCTCCGCTGTCGCGAAACACTGCGCCCGATAGCAGCGCGCGAGATCCGCGCCGGTTGCGCTGCAGCAGTCGGGCATCGCCAGGCAGTGGCTCCGGGTGCGATCGCTCGCGCGGATCTGGTCTTCGGGCAGGCCGTGGAAGCTGAAGAGCACGTGATCGGGGCCGAAGTCGCCGAGTGCGGGACGCGCGAGGGCGGCCCAGGCTGCGGCGAATTCGGGCTCGTCGTAGAAGGCCCCGAAGATCTCGAGGGGCGGGTGGTCGCTCGCCCGATTCAATACCCGCGTCACCTCCGCCGCAGCCGAGGCCGTCACGGAGGAGGCGTACTGGGGAAAGAGTGGCAGCACGATGAGCCGTTCGACCCCGGCCCGCTCGAGATCCGCCAGCGCCGAGGCGATCGAGGGCTTGCCGTAGCGCATCGCGAGCGCGACCCGGAAATCCTCGCCGAGCGCCCTGGCCACGCCGTCGCGGAGAGCCTCGGAATGGACCCTCAAAGGGGAGCCTTTCTCGGTCCAGATCGCGCGATAGGCCGCCGCCGTCCGCCGCGGCCGGGTCGGCAGGATGACGAGATTGAGGAGCAGCCAGCGGATCGGGCCTGGCAGCGTCAGGACGCGCGGGTCGCTCAGGAACTCCCGGAGATAGCGCCGCACGGCCGACGGGCTGGGCTCGTCGGGCGTGCCGAGATTGACCAACAGGCAGCCCGTCTTGCGCAGCGGGTCGAGCGACGGGTCGGGAGGCGGGGTCATGTCATCCGATCCGCCGTGAAGCGACGCGGCCTGGTCGCGATTCTCCGGTTTGAGTCCATGGGTCACTGTGAATCGAGCCCAACGCAAATATAATGGCTCCGGCACCACCGGCCATCCTCGGGTGCGTGCATGCAGATCAGGACCTGAAAGAGGAGAGCTGTCGATGGCGACCGTACTGATCGTGGAAGACGAGGATGTCTTGCGTGAGACGTTGTCGAGCTTCCTGACGCGCCAGGGGCACGACGTAATCGCCGCGGCCTCGGGCTATGAGGCCGTCGAAATCGGCTTCGATGCGTCGCCCGACGTGCTCGTGGCCGACTGGATGCTGAAGAACCACATCCACGGCCTGCACGTCTCCGCCGTCTTCCGCGCCCTCCATCCCCGCCTGAACACCGTCCTGATCACCGGCTTCCCCTCACGAGACCTGCTGGAAGAGTCGGACCGCTGTGGCATCTCCCGCTTGCTCGAGAAGCCCTTCGATCTGCGGGAGCTCGACGAAGCCGTCTCGAGCGCCCTCGCGCACCCGCACGAGGGGCCGGAGCTCGGTCCCGCCATCGCCGCCGTCGCCGTCGATCCGACGGGTGCGATCCAGTTCTCGTCCGAACGGGCGCAGGAGCTCTTCGTCTCCGCGAATCTCCCGTCGACACCCTCTCAGCTTGGCGAGGTCTTCGATGGCGGCGCGCTCGCCCTCGTCGAGTCGGCGGAGTCCGATTGGGTCTCGATCCGGCCGCGCGGGCAGAAGGCGCCGGAATGGCTGATCCGTTCGCGGCGGCGCGCCGGGCGCTCGGGCTGGCTCGTCGTGCTGTGTCCGCGGGAAGAGGAACAGCGCCGCAGCGATGCGCGCATGCGGATCCTGCTCGACGAGCGCGGGGGCTCGCTCAAGCGGACGCTCGTGGATCGGGGGCCGGTCGTCGTGATCGAGCGCGACGGGGTTGTGCGGCGGCTGCTCGTGGCCCAGATCGAGCGGGCCGGGGCGTTGTGTTATCCGAGCGACGATCTGAAGAGCGCGCTTCGATTGCTCGCGGCGGAGCCGCGGATTCGGAGCGTGCTGATCGACTTCGCGCTCGCGGGCAGCGAAATGTCGAGCTGGGTCGCCCAGGTTCGCGCCCATCGGCCCGACGTCCATCTGATTGGCACGGGCGGAATCGGCGCCGAGTCGGAGCTGCTCGCCCGGGGTGTGTCGCGGGTGCTCCGCAAGCCGTGGCGGATCAACGACCTGATCGATGCTCTCGACTGCTGACGCGGACGACTGCTGACGCGGATCGACTGCCGACGCGGGCTAAGAGCGCTTCAGGCCGCCGCGGATCAGCGATAGCGCGACATACCAGATCGGATAGGCGAGGGAGGCCTCGCGGAGCCAGAGGCTGCGGGCCCAGTCTGCCTGGGCCGTGCAGGCGGCCAGCGTCGTGCACCAGACCACGCCGCCCATTCCGAGCGCGCGCCGCAGCGACCTCGGCTCGACTTTGCTCGGATAGAGGTATTTCAAGGGGACGTAGACCGCCAGCGAGAGCCCCGCCAGCCACACCGTCGAGGCGACCGGTCCGACGTCGAAGAGCCAGAGGTAGATCGCCAGGATGTTCCAGTAGGACGGGAATCCGAGGAAGAAATTGTCCTCCGTCTTGGCGTCGACCCGCGCAAATCCGAAGGCGCTCGCGAGCACCGGCGCCGCGAGCCAGGCCGGGTGAGCGACGAATCCGCCCGCCCACACGAAGAAAACCGGCACGATCACATAGTTCAGGTAGTCGACGATGTCGTCGAGACGCCGGCCGTCGATCTCGGGGGCGTACTCGGTCACGCGTACGGCCCGGGCGAGCGTGCCGTCGACGGCGTCGATCACGAGGGCGGCGAGCATCAGCTCGACGGCGATCGCCATGCGCCCGGTGGCGGTCGCGATCAGCGCGAAGAGCCCGATCGCGGCCCCGCTCGCCGTCAGCAGATGCACGGCCCAGGCAATCCATCTCGAACGCTGTGCACCCAACGACACGCCTCCTGGGGATCGGCACGCGGACCATATCAGAGCAGCTATGCTGCGCGGGTGACCGCCGACTCGCGGTCATGTGACGACCGGGGAGTCGCTTCGTCCAATGGAAGCTTCCGCGATGCGGGTGGGGAGCGCTGGGGAGCAAATGCCAGAGCAAGCGACCGGTGTGCGCGCGACGCGCCTCGAGCAGGCGCTCGACTGGGCGGCAGCGCTCGCGCCTTCGCCGCTCCGGCTTGCGACCTCCTGCTGTGGCATGGCGTGGGCCCAGGGCGGGGATGTCTTCGAGACCCTCGGATCCGCGCCGCCCGCGGTCTCGGGCCGAGCCGCCGATCTGCTGATCGTGGCCGGCACCCTCACGCGCCGCCAATTGCCCTCGCTGCTCGAGCTGTACGATCGGATGTGCGAGCCGCGTTGGGTGATCGCTTGGGGCGCGTGTGCGATCTCGGGCGGAGCCTACGCGAACTACGCCACGATCTCAGGGCTTTCACGGGTGCTGCCCGTGGATCTCGTCGTGCCCGGTTGCCCGCCGGCACCAGAGGCCCTGCGAGACGCCCTCCAGATGCTTCGCTCGGGTGAGGCTCGCCGGTGGCGACTTGCGTCAAGCGGCGCGGCGGAGCGGCCGATCCGGGAGATCGGAACTTCGAGGGGCAGCGTGCGCTCCGATTCCGGACAATCAGGGGTAGCGCTCGAGTAGCCGTTTGGGCGCTCGAAGGGGAGAGCGATGTCGATCGACGTTCAGTTGCCTTCACTGGGAGAGAGCATTCTCGAAGGCACCGTATCGCGCTGGCTCGTCGGCCAGGGGGAGATGGTCGAAGTCGACCAGCCGATCGTCGAGGTGACGACCGACAAGGTCGACGCGGAGATTCCCTCCCCTGTCGCCGGCATGATCGAGCAGATCGTCGTGCGCGAAGGGGAGGTCGTCGCGATCGGGGCGGTACTCGCGCGCATCGACCCCGATGC
>JANNQH010000238.1:0-1922 GCA_031400655.1 Deltaproteobacteria bacterium
GAGCTCGGTCCGAATCGCTGCGGTGCGAGCCTGACGTGCACGTCGGGCGGGATTTGCGGCAACGGGTTCGTCGAGGCAGCAGAGGCTTGCGACGACGGGGGGAGTTCTGCGGGCGATGGCTGTAGCCCGACGTGTTCGATCGAGGCGGGCTATGGCTGCGTGGGCCAGCCGAGTGTGTGCACTCCAGCGAGTGTCTGCGGCGATAGCATCGTCAACGGGCTCGAGTCTTGCGACGGCGCCGACCTTGGCGGGCAGAGCTGCCAGACGCTCGGATTCTCGGGAGGCGATCTCAGTTGCTCGGCGACATGCAACCTGGACTCTTCGGGGTGCTTCTGATCGGGCCGGCGGGGAGTCTCGATCCAGAATTGCCCGGAGACGCGGTCGGCCGAATCAGTGTGAGACTCATGCCGCTCGCGTGATCCGCCCGATCGGCAGCCTTCGGATCGGCTTCCCGGTCAATCGCAAGAGCGCATTGCAGACGGCCGGGGCGATCGGCGGCGTGCCCGGCTCGCCGATCCCGCCCATCGGGTCGCCCTCGGCGATGATATGCGTCTCGATGCGCGGCGTCTGGCCGATGCGGGCGATCGGATAGCGGTCGTAGTTCCCGGTCGTGATGCGGCCTTTCTCGATCGCGATCTCGCCAAAGAGCGCGGCGGACAGGCCCACCGTGATGCCGCTCTCCATCTGGGCGGCGACACCCGCCGGATGCACGACCTCGCCGCAGTCGACGACGCAGACGACGCGGTGGACCCGGGGCTCGCCGTCGTCCGCGAGCGAGACGTCGGCCACCTGGGCCACGATGCTGCCGAAGGATTCGTGGACGGCGACGCCGAACGCATGGCCTTTCGGGAGCGGCCTCCGATAGCCGGCTTTCTCGGCGGCCAGCTCGAGAGCGCGTTTGTGGCGCGGGTGATTCGCGAGCAGCCGAAGGCGAGCGTCGACCGGATCCTTTCCGCCGAGCAGACAGAGCTCATCGAAGAAGCACTCGGTGACCCAGCCGTTCTGGGAGCTTCCGACCGAGCGCCACCAATGGGTCGAGACCGGGATCTCGACGTCGGCCCAGCTGACGAAGAGATTCGGGATCGCGTACGGGAGATTCCGTACACCTTCGACCGCCGCGAAGTCGATGCCGTCCTTGAGGGGCCAGCCCTTCTCGCGCAGGATCGATTGGCTCGCGATGCGCTGCTCCCAGACGATCGGCCAGCCCTCGCGATCGACAGCGCCACGCATCAAGTTCGCGCCGACCGGGCGGTAGAGCCCCGCGCGCATATCGTCTTCGCGGGTGTAGATGACCTGGACCGGGGCCTTCATGTGCTTCGAGAGATGCACCGCATCCTCGACGAAATCCGTGGCGGAGCGCCGGCCGAAGCCGCCGCCGAGGAGCGTCGTATTGACGCGGATCTTGTCGACGGAAAGGCCCGTGATCTTGGCCGCGGCGTCGGCGGCGGCGTTCGGCGCCTGGGTCGGCGCCCACAGCTCGCAGCGATCGGCTTCGACCTTCGCCGTGCAGTTCATCGGCTCGAGCGTCGCGTGGGCGAGGAACGGGAATTCGTAGACCGCCTCGATCGTTCGCGAGGCGCTGGCGAGCGCTCCCTTTACGTCGCCGTCGCTGCGTGCCGTAACACCCTTCTCGACGGCGGCGAGGCAGAGCTTGCGGATCGCTTCGTTGTCGAGGCCGCCATGAGGCCCCGGCTTCCATTCGACCACGAGCTTCTTTCGCCCGGACTGCGCCGCCCAGAAGCTCGTCGCGACGACCGCGATTCCGTTCGGAATCTCGACCACCGCGCGCACACCCTCGACGGCGAGGGCCGCCTTCGCGTCGAACGACCGCAGCGCCCCCCCGATCTCTGGCGCCCGCTCGACCTGGGCGACGAGCATGCCGGGCATCCGCACGTCGATCCCGAAGATCGCCGAGCCATCGA
>JANNQH010000239.1:0-2206 GCA_031400655.1 Deltaproteobacteria bacterium
CTCGATCGCCGTCGAGGCGAGCCAGATCCATCTCCACCAGCGCCACTCTCCCGCCAACGCCCGCGCCTGGGTCGAGCGCGCGAGGGAGCTCGCCGAGGACGACGGCGCGGTGCTGCGAGCCCGGGCCGACCTCGAGCGCGCAGAGGGAAACGATGACGCGCTCACCGGCCTGCTTGAACGACTCGTGTCGAAGGCAGGCCCACGGATTCCGAAGCCGATGCTCGTCGAGCTCGCCGAGATCCATGCGCGCCAGGGCCGACCAGCCGCCGCCCTCGAAGCGCTCGAGCGAACGCAGGATCCCCAGGCGGGCAATGACATGAGGGTGCTCGAGCTGCGTGCGCAGTGTCTGCGCGAAACCGGCGCAAAGCGCGAGCTCGCCGAGGTGCTCGAGACCCTCGTGACCCTCGAAGCGGGCCAGCCCGTGCCAGTGCGGGAAGCGCGACTGCGGGAGCTCGCGCGCTTGTGCGAGGAGGAGCTCTCCGATCTCGCCGCGGCCGAGACGCATTGGGAGTCGGCCTTCTCGCTTTCGCAGAGCGAGCCCGACACCCTCGCCGCCCTCGAGCGCCTGCAGCGAAAGCGAGAAGACTTCCCCGCCCTGCGGCGAACCCTCGAAACCGCACTTCGAGCCGCTTCAGAGCCGGCCTCGGCGCTGTTATGCAGCCAGCTCGGCGAGCTTTTGCTGGACCAGTTCGACGACGTCGCTGCCGCACGGGCCTGCTTCGAGCGCGCCCTCCTCGCCGACGAGCGGCAGCGACCGGCACTCGTCGGACTTCGGCGCGTGGCCGAGCGCGTGGGCGATCCGGATCTCGTACTCGCGGTGTGCGAGCGCGAGGCCGCGAGCTGTGACGACGGCCTCGAGCTCGCGGCGATCGCCCAGCGCGCGATCGCGATTCTCACGAGCCGGGACGAGCTCGCGCCGGCCCATGCCTGGGCCGTTCGGGCGAGCGAACGCGCACCGGACTCGCGCCCTGCGCTCGAAGTCCGCGCCCGTCTCGAAGCGCGCCTCGGACTTCACAGCGAGGAGATCGACTCCCTCCGTCGACTCGCGGCGCTGCTCTCCGGGAGCGAACGGAACCACTGCCTGCATCGACGGGCCGACCTGCTGCTCGAGCTGGGCGACACGACCGCAGCCGTCGAGACACTCGAAGCGGCGCTGGCGAGTCAGCCCGAGAGACTCGAGACGCTGCAGGCGCTGGCCAGCGCCTATCAGCGCCTCGGGCGCGCAGCAGATCAGGCCCGCAGCCTGCGCGCGTGGAGCGAGCGCGTTCCAGAAGAACTCCGCGCAGAGCCCCTCACCCGCCTCGCCGCCGTGCTCGAAGACCCGATCGGAGATCTCGAGACCGCCATCGCCGTGCGCTGGCAGATCCTCGAGCTGCCGACGCCACCCGTCGACGCAGCCAAGGCCCTCGCCGCCCTGCTCGAGCTGGCCGGCCGCCATACCGAGCTCGTGACCCTGCTCGAGCGCGAGCGACAACGCGTGGGCGATGGCAGCCCCGAAGCGCGCCGCCTCGATCTGCACCGCGGACGCCTACTGCTCGATGCGCTCGGCGACTGTGAGGCGGCCGCCGCGATCTTCTCCGCCCTCCACGCGCGGGAGCCCGGCGACGACGAGGTGCTCGAGCTGCTCGAACGGGCGCTGCGGGCCGGCCACGACGCCGCCGGCCTGTGTGAGCTGCTGGCCCGTCGCGCCTCGTGGGAAACGACCGCGGTAGCGCGCGCGCCCTTCGAGCTCGAGCGCGCCCAGATCCTTGAAGAAGTGCTCGGTCAGCCCCAGGCCGCCTGCGACGCCTACGAGGCGATCCTGAAGGGCGTGCCCGACTCCGCGGCCGCCGCCCTGGCGCGCGCACGCCTCGAATCGCTATGTGAGTCAACGGGCCAGTGGCGCCGGCTGCACCAGCTCCTCGTCGCCCGCGTCGCGAGCCTGCCGGAGCCGGAACGCACACCGCTCCGAGAGCGGATCGCGGAAATCTGCCGCGACCAGCTCCAGGATCCGATGGGCTGTGCCGCCCAGCTCGAGGCGATCGCCGCCGCCCACCCCGCGCGGGTCCACGTCTGGCAACAGCTGCAGGATCTCTATACCCGCGTCCTCGACCGCCCCGAAGAATGGCTGCGCGTCGCGCAGGCCGAGCTGTCGAGCGTGCCCACTCCGCGCCGCGAGCTCGCGCTGCGGATCGCGATCGCCCGCCTGCTGCTCGACGACACACGC
>JANNQH010000240.1:0-1661 GCA_031400655.1 Deltaproteobacteria bacterium
CTTCGCCAATTCCTCGTGGTACCGCCTGAGCAACGCCTCGCTCCGGCCGAACACCACCCGAAACCCCGGTGGCGCAGTCTCGAGACTCCGCCAGCCCTCCCGCGCGACGCGATAGTCCTCTGTCCCCACGATCTCGAGGACCGTTCGGTGCATCTCCGCCACCCGATTCGCCAATGCGGCGTCGGAGCCGGATCGCCGATAGGTCGTCGCCAGCGTGATGGTCTCCCCGACCGTCCTCCCCGGAAACAGCCTGAACATCGACACGACGGGCGTGTGGCCATCGAGGTTGTGCGTGAATGCAAAGGTTGTGTTGGGAAAGACGTAGTGCACGGCCTGGTAGCTCATCTCGGGCCATTCGGATTCCGGCGTCGAGAGGATCGCTTCGTAGTCTCGGCCCGCTCCGCTGTAGCGATGGTGGAGCCCGTAGTGGTCGAAGATCGCGACCTGCGGATAGAGATTGAGGGAGAGGGAATCGCGGTGGAGGACCGCGACGTGATAGACCTCGCAGAAGGTGTCGAGGGCCCACTTCCAGTTGGACGCAACGGGCAGCACGTCTTCCCGCACCCGCTCGAGGGAGCCGAGCTCCAGCGCAGCAAAGAGCGGGGCGGCCGCGCCGAGAAAATCGGCGACGTCGATCTCCTCGTCGCCGGGACGCGCACGCACGAAGATCATGCCGCCCCACTCGCCGACCGGGACGCGCACGAGGCGGCGGCCCGCGCGATCGATTCCCTCGAAGGCCCGCGCGACCGGCATACCCTGGAGCTCGCCCTCGAGGTCGAAGGTCCAGGCGTGGAAGGGACACGTGAGGCGGCGCGTTGGCTCGCAGTCGTTGACGAGGCGCGAGCCGCGATGGGTGCAGAGATTGAGGAAGGCGCGCAGCCGGCAGTCCTCGCCCCGGACGACCACGATCGGCGGGCCAGCAGCATCGAAGAGAATGCGGTCGCCCGGTCTCGCGAGCTCGCCGGAAAAGCCGACGAGCAGCGGCGTGTCGCGGAAGATGCGCTGGCGCTCGGCTTCGAAGCGGACGGGGTCGGTGTAGGTCGTCGCCGGGATCTCGACGAAGGCGGGGTCGAGATCGGTCAGATCGCCCGAGCGGATGTGCTCGACCAGACGGCGCTGCATCGAGCGCCATTCGGCCTTCAGATCGAGGGCCTTCGGCTCACACGGCGTTCGCATCGGCAGCCTCTCCACTTCGACCTTCAGCGCTGGATGAATCGCTCGCCGAACGCCCCGATCGCATCGATCTTGGCGCCGAGCGACGCAGCGCTTCGATCGCCGTAGGGCCAGGCCGAGCCCATGGTCGACGTGACACCGCGTCGCGCGAGACCGGCGTAGAGCGCCTCGTCGGGCGCGGCGTTGGGAATCACGAAGACCTCGAAGTCCGCCTTCGCCTCCCCCGTCGCGTCGCGCCGACGTGCGAGGCGCTTCTGCAGGTCTTCGAGCAGCGCATGGATTTCGGGCAGGTCGTAGTTCATACCGAGCCAGCCATCCTGGTGAACCGCGCGGGCCAGCGCGGCCGCACTCTTGCCGCCGACCCAGATCGGAACCGGACGCTGCGGTCTCGGCGCGATGCCCGCTGCGTCGAAATCAAAATACTTCCCGTGAAATTCGACGCTGTCCCGGGTCCAGAAGGCGCGGATGATCTCGAGCATCTCGTCCAT
>JANNQH010000241.1:0-5152 GCA_031400655.1 Deltaproteobacteria bacterium
GAAGTCTCGTCCCTTGCAAAGTTTCTCGTCGAAATCCCAGCCTCCGAAGAAGCGGACGACGGGCCGCGTCCCGCTCGTGCCGTATGCCTCGCGCCGCTGCATCGCATCGAATAACGCGTCGCGGCTGTTCTCCTCGGCCCAGAGGACGGCGAGCCCTCCCGGATTGAATTCGAGATCGTCGGGCAGGCCCCGCGCTGCCCGCACGCCCGCACCGCCGTGCCCTTTCGCGTCCGCCTCTTCGGCGAGTCCGGGGGCACCGAGGTGGGTGTCGGTGCTTGCCACGATTCCGTACTTGAGCGGGTTCACGCCGAGCCGGCTCTGGATCTCGAGACCCTGCTTCAAGGCCTCGCGCACCATCGAGCGCCGATCGGGCCGCAGGTCCGTCCCGGCCTGTCCGGGAATCGCGGAACCGATGTTCGAGTCTGCGACACGGCCGACGCCCGCGAAGCTGTTGTACGGGAGCTTCTCGAAGCCACAGGCCTCGTCCCGCGTATCGCCGCCCAACAGACACTCGGAATCACCCTTGTGCTGCATGATCTCGACGAGGGGCTCCCAGCGCTGGCGAAGTGTCGCCTCCTGCCGATCGACGGCGGGGGCCTTGCCGCTCGCGCTCGTGTACCTCGCCGATTGGAAGATCAGGCCGGGCCCGCTCAGGTTCGAGTTGTGCGGAATCGTGAGGGCGTCGCAGCCCTTGACGCCGTCGATGCACGCCTTTTGGAGCGCGCTCCAGAGCGCAAAGGCCGACTCGGTCTCGACCGAGCTTACCGGAAGCGCGGGGACCTTCGCGTTGCGGAAGATCACGTTGCGATGGAGGTTCTGACCCAGGCCGCCCGACGCGGTCCACTCATAACCGACGAAGCTCGTGAACGAGCACTGCTTGGTCCGATCGTAGTTCTCTTCGGCCGCGTCCTGGATGTCCTTCCAGACGACTGCGGCCTGGGCGAGACAGAGCGCGCCACCTTCGCCGCAGAACTCGAAGCGCGTACGCTGGATCATGTTGCGGACCGCGAAGAACGCGAAGGTCGACGACGGGAAGAGCCGGTAGACCCAGCACATGTCCGAGCCGTAGCTGGGCGAGCCCGGCGTGCTGCACATCTCGATCTCGCCCAGCATCTCCGAGTGATCCGTCACGACCGTGAAGTCCAGGGGCCGCGAGAGCTTCGCCGTCCGCAGCGGCTTGCCGTCCCTGTCGTAGGGCTGGAGCCCGATCTGCTCGCCCTTCGCCAGGCGATAGGCGTCCCGCGGCGTGTTGCGCGTGTCCTGTCCGTTGGCGTCGAAGGAGTAGACAGTGTGGACGTGGGTATCCCCGAAGAAGGGCTGGCGCAGGGGATCGGCTTGAACACACGCCTCGCGCGTCTCGCTGTAATCCCGGGCCGCGACGGGACCTGGCGCGAACGCACCGATCCAGATCACGAGGCCGACAGCCCAACCCACTGCTGCGACCGAAAACGGTCGACGCGTCCGAGCTTCCATCCCGATTCGACGATCCATGGACTCTCCCTCCTAACCCAGGTAGTACTCGGAGACGAACGTCACCTCGATCGACCCGTGGTCGAGAAACCGCCCACAGCTGTCCATCATGCGCTTGAAGTTCGCCTGGTACTCGGCCTCGCTCTTCGCGTCGTAGAAGACGTGCGGGTCGTCGAGGGCGCCTATCGGAAAAGATTCCTCGACGATCGCCGTCCACTGCATCGGAGCGCCGGGCGTGAGCGGGCGAAAGATCTCGTTGCGGACGTAGCCGAAGGTCGACTGGGTCTCGATCGCGACCTGGCGATGATCCCCGTGCCAGATCCGGATGAAGTCCTCCTGGGAGAGATCGGCGCGTTTCGTCACGCATGAGATCTGCTTCATGCCCCGGGTGCGCTTGCCCTTCGGCATTTCATGGACGAGCGGGCGGGACTCGACGACGAGATAGCCTGCGATGCCCGAAACGAGAGACCGGAGCGCCGCTTCCGACGGCCCGCGGTCCGCCGCATCCTCGAGCCAGAAGGAGACCATCGCGCGGATCGGCGGATCGATCTGCCGTATCGGCCGCCCCGCCGCGACGTCCTTGTCGGCGGCGAAGACCGTAATCTCCTTCGCACCGCCCGCCCGCATCGTCGGAACCGCCTTCGCGACGATCGCCTGGCGGAGCGCATCTCCGTCCGCCGCCGCCGTGTCCATGAGGAGATAGAAGAGCTTCTGCATCGATCCTCCTGTCCCTTACGAGAGGGACCCTTCCCGACACATCAGAGTCAACACATCAAGGACTAACACATGACGAGGCCGCCATTGGGCGAGATCCACTGACCCGTGATGAAGCTGCTCTCGTCGCTCGCGAGAAAAAGCGCCGTCTGCGCGATGTCCAGCGGCGTTCCGGTTCGCCCAAGCGGGGTCGCCTTCTTGAGCGGGGCCAGCGCCGCCTCCGGAACGCCCGCCGTCATCGGCGTTTCGATCACCCCGGGACAGATCGCGTTCACCCGGATGCCGAAGCGGCCGAGCTCCCGCGCCGTGGCCCGCGTGATGCCCAGCACCGCGTGCTTCGAGGCGGCGTAGCTGACGTTCCCGTTCGCCGAAATGCCGGCGATGCTCGACATGTTGATGATGCTGCCCGGGCATTTCTCGCGCTGCAGGATCCTGACCGCCTCGCGCAGGCAGAAGAAGACACCGTTCACGTTGATCGCCATCAGGCGCGTGAAGCCCTCGTCGCTCATGTGGATCGTCTGCTGACCCGTCGCCATCAGCTTGTCGCGACCGTCGCCCGGAACGTGGTCGACCCCCGCGTTGTTGACGAGGCCATCGAGGCGCCCGAAATGCGCGTCGACGCGGCCGAACATCTCGACCACCGAGGGCCCGCTCGCGACGTCGACGGCGCCGGAGAAATGCCCCTTGCCTGCGAGCATCGAGACGGTCTCTGCCGCCGTTTCGGGCCGCAGATCGACGGCGGCGATCCGGGCCCCCTCCGCCGCGAAGCGCAGGCTGATCTCGCGCCCGATTCCCGAGCCCGCTCCCGTCACGACGAACACCCGATCCGCGAGCCGCATCTCGTCTCCCCTCTTCGCCGCTGGCCGCCCGCGCGACCGGGCGCGTCGAGAGTCGGCGGCCTCGGCGTGCGTGGAATCTTCGGAGTCTGCGCAAGTGACCCGCCTGACGCAACCGGATCGCCCGCTGTAACGTAGGCCGCGATCGATCGACGGAACGCCTTCACGAGAGGACCGCTCAGCATGTCCCGATCCGCACCCGTGGCCTTCGTGACCGGCGCAAGCCGCGGCATCGGAAAGGCGGGCTCGATCGCCCTGGCCGAAGCCGGCTACGACGTCGTCGTCAGCGCGCGCACGCTGCATGCCGGCGAGACCCATGATTACGGCTCGTCGATCGCGACATCCGGCAAGCAGACGGCGCTGCCCGGCAGCCTCGAAGAGACGGCGCTGGAAGTCACTAAGCGTGGCCGCCGGGCGCTGGCCCTGCGCCTCGATCTCCTCGACCGTCCCTCGATCGACGCCGCTCTCGAGCGGGCGCTGGCGGAATGGGGTCGGATCGACGTGCTCTTCAACAACGGCATCTATCAGGGCGCCGGCGTGATGGATCCGCTCATGAGCGTGCCCGAGGACAAGTTCCGGCTGGTGCTCGAGGGCAACCTGTTCGCCCAGTTCCATCTGACGCGCCGCGTCCTCGTGCACATGCTCGAGCGCAAGTCGGGCACGATCGTCAACATGACCTCGAACGCGGGTCAATACGATCCGCCGAACAAGACCGGTGACGGCGGCTGGGGCTTTGCATACGGCGCCTCGAAGAGCGCCTTCCACCGCATGGCCGGCTTCATCCACATCGAGCACCACGAAGACGGCATCCGCGCCTACAACATCGACCCGGGCTACGTCCCGACCGAGGCGCAGATGGCGATGCTCGGAAAGGACAACCCGATCCATCAGCTGCACATCGCCCACGGTGCACCGCCGGAAGTCCCCGCCGCGACGCTCGCCTGGATCCTCACGACCGATGAGGGCAAGCAGCGCAGCGGCGAGACCTTCCACGCACCGCGTCACGCCAAGCAGCATGCCCTCGTTCCCGGCCGGCCGCCGCCTAAACCGGTGAAAGAACCGGTGAAAGAACCGGCGAACGAGCCGGGGCTGGAAGCGCGGTGACGCGACTGCTCGAGGGCAAGGTTGGACTCGTGACGGGCGCGGGGAGCGGCATCGGCCGGGCGACAGCGCTCGTGTTCGCCCGAGAGGGTGCCCGCGTCGCCGTCGTCGACTGGAATCGCAAGAGCGCCGAAGAGAGCGTGGACCTGATCCGCGCCGAGGGCTTCGAGGCCGAGGCATTCGAGGCCGACGTGTCGGACGAGGCGATGGTCGAGGCGATGGTCAGCGGGGTCGTCTCGCGTTTCGGGCGCCTTGATTGCGCGTCGAACAACGCGGCGCTGGGCGCGGGCTTCCACCCGACGACGGAGCTCGACCGGGCGCGCTGGGATCGCTGTCTCGCGGTGACACTCACTGGCGTCTGGCTCTGTCTAAAATACGAGATCCCCGCGATGCTTCGAAACGGCGGCGGCGCGATCGTCAACATTTCGTCCCAGTCGGGCATCAAGGGCCAGGTTCGCCAGGCGGCCTACGCCGCCGCCAAGGGCGGAGTCATCGCGCTGACGAAGACGGTGGCTGCCGAGTACGCGACGCGCGGAATCCGGGTCAACACGGTTGCCCCCGGCGGCATCGAGACCCCGGGTCTCGCCGTCTACTTCGAGAACAACCCCGGCATCCGCGAGAGCACCGCCGGCGTGCATGCCATGCGAAGACTGGGCAAGCCCCACGAGATCGCCGACGCCGTCGCCTATCTCTGCTCCGACCGGTCCTCCTTCATCACCGGAGACGTGCTGTTGGTCGACGGCGGAATCGGCGTGAACGCCCATGATGCATGAAGAGATGCATGAAGAGATGCATGAGCGACACATAATAGACGCGTGAGAGGAACCGAGAGCATGTCGAACGAGACCGTGCTGAAGATCGAACGCGAAGGGCCGGTCGCGATCGTGACGCTCGACCGCCCGGACCAGATGAACGCGCTGAATGCAAAGCTGCGGCTCGCGATCGGCGCGGCTTTCTCGGAGCTCGAGGCCGATCCCGGCATCCGCGCCGCGATCGTGACGGGCGCCGGGCGTGCCTTCTGTGCGGGGATG
>JANNQH010000242.1:0-2484 GCA_031400655.1 Deltaproteobacteria bacterium
CAGGCGACACAGGGCCGCGACGAGCTTGTCCGTCTGCCGCTCGAGCTCCGCCGCCGAGTCGGCGCCACGGCAATCCAGGGCTCCGCCGGGCCCGCACGGACCGCTCGAATTCGAAGGGGTCGTGTCGAGGGTCGCAAAGTAGTTCGCGACGTTGAAGCTCGCGACCGCGAGCGAGCCTCCGACGATCGGCGGCGCGCTGGGGCGTGGGTTCGTGCTCGTGAACGCATAGCTCGACGTCTCGTACACGGGTCGAATTCGCCAGGCATCCGTTCCACTCCCGCCCGAGGAGGACCAGTCGAGCACGCCAGCGAGGTTCGAGATCTGGTCACCTGCCCGGAAGCGGTTCGCGATCCCCAGACCGGGCGGCGGGTACGGGAGGGGACGCATGTTCGTGAGTGCGCTGTCGGGGCGCTCGTCGCCGTCGTCGAGCAGGATTCGCCGTCTCGCGACTTCGATCTGGTGGGCGACGAAGCCGGCAGGGCTCGGGAGCTCTGCGTCGGTGAAGGTCTGGACGCGCCCGCCCTGGTCGAGGGTGAGCTGCCCGAAATGCGCGAGCTCGAAGGACTCGGCGAGGCTAAGCGCGAAGGGGAAGCGGATTCGCATGCTCTCGAAGGCCTCGTAGTAGGCGTCGATCGCGGCGGTCGCGGCGGCGAGATCCCCAACGGGCACCGACGGTACCGGGAGGACCAGGCTCGCGGCCGTCGGCATCGGCTCTCCGCTCGCGCAGAGCTCGACGCTCGTGAGCGATTCGAGCGCGGTCCTGCCGGTACGCTCGCGGGCGCTGCCCGTCACGCGAACGCGGTCGCCCACGGCGATTCCCGTGGCGAGCCCGCTGTCTCCCTCGGAGACGAAGACAGCCTCGGAGGTGGCGGGATTGCCGTCGCTGTCCACGTCCTCCTCCTGTACGAAGAAGCCCTGCAGCGAATCGGCCGCTGCCCCCAGGAAGCGGCCGACGACGATGCCTTCGACGACGGCGACGCTTCCCGAGAGCGGCGTGTCGCCGCCGCTTCCCTGGATGGCATGAATCGCGCTGGCGGGGAGGCCGCAGCCGTCGTTGTCCGCGAGCGTCAACGCGCGATGGATGAACGCGCCCGGGCGGAGACCGGCCGAAGGATTGACGAGCGTGAGCGAGGCCCGCTCGGATCCCTCGATGACCGCGTCGTCGGCAAGCGTGAAGCTGGCGCTGGCGCTCGATTCGTCAGCGGGAATGACAAGTGTCGCCTGGCTCAGGACGTAGTCGTCCGGCGTGACTCCTGGGCCGCCGACCGCGAGGGAGACGTTCTGGTGGCCGACCACCGGCGCTTCGGTCGTCGCGGTCACGCGCAGGACGGTGCGGGCTGACTCGCTTGCGAAATCGACGCTGAGCGAGAGGTCGACAGCCGTGCCCGGTGGACATGGAATCGCGGCGGAGGCAGAGCTGCGCGGGAGCGGAGCGCCGAGGCTGAAGTCCGCGCCGTTCGCGTAGCTGTCCGTGCAGCCGCCGCTCGTCCGGAAGAGCGCGCTCGTCGCTGACGCGGCGGGTGCGGCGAAGGCCCCCTCGAAGAAGTTGGCCGCGCCGTAGCCGACCAGGTCGACGATCTGGTCCTGCTGCGCGGGGCCGCAGGGCGCGGATCCGCCGTTGCAGGCGAGACCTTCCGGAATGCGGACCAGCGCGAGCTTGCCGCTCGTGCTGGAGAGATTGGTGGCGGGATTGCCGGCGACGAAGGGGGTCGGAAGTGCCGTGCCCGAAGCCGAAACGGCGAGCCCGAGGAGCAGGGACTGCCCCGGTTGGAGCGTTCCGGACAGCAGACTCGGGGCGCTATTCGAGAAGAGGCCCGTCCCCGTCGCGCTCGCGTACTGGATCGACCAGCCGGCGATCGACACGGGCGTACCGCCGCGGTTGAAGAGCTCGACGTAGTCGCGGTCGTAGACGTTTCCGCCACCGCCGTAGATTTGGCGGATGACGACCTGCGCACGGGCCGAGCTCGCGACGAGGACGAGAATGAGCAGGCAAACAACGTGAGAAGGACACGGCATGGACCAGGCGGACCTCCCGACTCCGCGTGGCCATCGAATCGCAGGCAGACCCGGTCGCGTCAACGCGTGGACGAACCTTCACGCGGACGACCGCCTTCCATCGAGATGATGTTGCTGATCGTCGGATCGGGGTCGGCCGAGAGGTTCCGGCTATCGACGGTTGAGCTGGTACCGATCCGTCAAGGCGAGACAGGACTTCCGTGGGTAGCCGATGGCGATGCGGTAGCCGAGAGCAGTGCTGAATCGATTTCGAGCTTCAGGTCGAGCATGCTCGACTGATCGATCTGGATCAGGCCGCGCCGCGGGCGATCGAGGTCCACGATGATTAGCACGAGCAACAGGATCAACGCCGACATCGCGTAGCTGGCCGCCGACGGACGGTGGCCCGCGATGCCCGAGGACATTCCGACCATCCAACCGGAGGTCAGGAGCGTGCCGATCAGCAGGAGCAGGGCGACCTCGGGCACG
>JANNQH010000243.1:0-10746 GCA_031400655.1 Deltaproteobacteria bacterium
CGCCCGGCGCCGACGCCGATTGGCTCGTCGTCTTCTCCCAGGGACTCTCTGCGAACGCACGTCACGCGCTGCAGCACGTCGAGGCCTGGGGCGGCGTGCTGCTCGTGACGGGACTGTCGCCGACGGGCCCGGGAGCGGAGGGTGTTTCGCAGGACAAGCTCGATTGGCTCGCCGAGCTCGAGCGCCGCGGTGTCGTCCGGATCGAGCTGGGCTGTGGTCCCGAGTACGGCGCGCTGCTGCGCGTGATCGGCGCGCGCGTGGGTCATGCGGTGGCCTGGAGTCTGCTGCGCACGCTCGCGCGCCGCCGACTCGAGTCGGCGGCGTTTCTCGATCCGGGCAAGGGTGAGGGTAAGGGCAGAGACGAGCTCGAGCGCGTCCAGCGCGCCGGCGAGGGCGAGGCGCTGCGCGTGATCCCGCGCGACGAGCGGGTGTCTGCGTTCTTCGCCCCGCAGCGGACGCTGCTGCTGATGGGCGAGTCCGGCGCCCTCGAGCTCTGCGAGCACCTCACGCTGAAGCTCGCCGAGGGCATGCTCCGGCCCCAGCCCCGCGCTGTCGACGTCCTGCATTTCGCGCACGGCCCGCTCCAGAGCCTCGCGCACACGCCGCTCTCGATTCTCTACCTCGCGCCGGGATCGCGCACGCCGCGCGGCGAGCTGCAGGCGCAGTCGCCCTGGCTCGCACGTCTGGCGAAGACCCTCGACCCCGCGCTCCACGATCTGCGCGCCGTCCACACCGAGCTCCCGCTGCCCTTCGCAGTGCTCGAGCTCGAAGCGATCTTCGATGCCTGGATCCTGCGCCACCAGGCGGAGACGGGACTCGACCTGGTCGCCTGGCCCGCTGCCGACCGCGAGGGTCCGCTCTACGCAGTGGGTCCGCTGCTGGCTCGTGAAGCCACGCGCGGTACGCCGTCGGCCGCGATCGCGCCCGCCGTGCTCGAGGCATCGGTCTGGCCCGAAGTCGAGGGATTTCTCGCAGCCGGCCGACGCACGGCGATCGTGGCCCTCGGCTCGATCGAGCAACACGGGCCGCATCTGCCCCTCGCGACCGACCGCTGGATCGCCGACGCCCTCGCGCGCGCCCTCGCCGAACGCATTGCCGACGCGGTCGCGCTGCCGGCCATCCCCTTCGGCTGCGCGAGCGAGCACCTCGATTTTGCGGGCACGCTCCACGTCGAGCCGGCGACCCTCGCCGCGATCCTCCACGATCTGCTGGCCTCGCTCCGGCGCCACGGCTTCGAGCGCGCCTTTCTGTTTACCGCCCACGGCGGGAACGTCGAAGCGCTGCGGGCGATGCGCGCGGCGCTCGTGGAAGCAGCGAAGCCCCTGACACTCTGGATCGAGACGGAGATCGACTCGGGTGGCCTGCAGTCGTCGATCGTGGCGGCGCACGGTCTGGCGCCCGCGAGCGCGGGGCCGCACGCGGGGGAATTCGAGACGAGTCTCGTCGCCTGGCTTCGCCCGGGCAGTGTGCGCGGGCAGGCTCTCGTGGCCGGGCCGCCGATCGAAGGCCATGCGGGGCAGGAGCTCTTCTATCCGAGCCTGCGGCCGAATGCGCCGATGGGTGTGCTGGGCGATCCGACGCGGGCGGCCCGTGAGCGGGGTCGCGCCTATCTCGAGGCCTGGGTCGCTGGCCTCGAGGCCGCCTATCGCAGTGCGTTTCGCGGCGGACCGGAGAAGAAGCGGGCGTAGACGAAGGGCACCCAGAAGGCGTAATAGAGCTGGTTCGGCAGCATCCGGATCGCCCACCCGAGGTCGAGTCCGGCGATCACGATCAAGACATCCGCCGCGAGCCAGAGCGCATAGTAGGCGGCGCTGTAGCCGAAGAGCGACGTGACGAAGGCGCGGCCTTCGCTGTCGCTCCCGTCGCCACTCGCGCGCTCGCGCGGCAGCCAGACGCGGACTGCGACGACAGACAGCACGAGAAAGCCCGCCTCGTAGATCATCCACATCCATTGACCGTCGGCGTCGGGCCAGATCACGCGATGCAGGCGGAAGAGCACCCCCGTCGCGATCGGCACGATCGCTGACGCCCCGGCCGCAAAACCGAGCGTGCGGCCGAAGGGCTCCGCGGGCCGCATCACGGCGCGCGCGACGAGCAGCACGCGCAGGTCCCCGAGATAGACGAACAAGAAGGGCACGAGCGAAGCGGCGAGCGTGTCCCGCAACGCCGCGCTCTTCAACAGGGGGCCCGTCGCGATCGGGTCGAGCATCGTCTGGAACGTAAACACGAGCGTCGCGAGCGAGACGAAGCGCGCGGCCTGCGGGACGACGGCCCGCGCCGGGTCGCAGGGGGCGGCAAGTCGCCAGGCGAGGAACGCGACCGGCACGACCAGCAGGGCGTACAGGCTCTGCAGCTCGCTGTAGTAGGCGTCGTGCCAGGAGAAGGGCGTCATCGCGGGGCGGCCTGGCCCTGCGGTCGCGAAGACCGCGCGATCCACGCGTCGAGGCGCGCGAAGAAGCGCGTCCGGTCGAGCAGTGGATTCAGCCAGCCCGAGGTCACGCAGTAGGCGCGGTCGTGGGTCCCTTGGTGGTGGCGCGCGTGGCGCGCCGGACTGAGGATGAGTCCGCACGCATGCAGCCAGCGCGCGAGCGCCGGCGGACGCGGCGCATGGGCCCAGGCGTGGAAGAGATTCGTGGCGACCGCAGCCAATGTGCCGGCGAGGGCCAGGGCGGCGGCGAAATGGCCGAGGGCCGACTCGGGCTGCGACACGAAGCAGAGCGCCAGCGCCGCGGGAATCGTGACGAGCGCGTTGTTGCCGAGCACCTCGAAGAAATCGTGGCGCGTGATCGAGAGCGGGTCGTCGTGGTGGGCACGGAAGGGCTCGATCAACAGCGGGCCGATCCAGGGCGTGTCGGGATCGAAGTGGCGGTCGGCGATCCAGTGCACCGTACCAGCGACGAAATCCGCGAGCAGGTAGCCCGCGACGACGCCGGCCAGGCTCGCGAGGGCGAAGGCGGATTCGAAGAGCGCGCCCTTCAGATGGGCGAATGCGAGCCACCAGACGCAGCCGAAGACAACGACCGACGTTCGATCGAGCCACGTCTTGTGGGCGGGCGACGGGTGGACTCGGCTCAAGCGGGGCTCTCCAACCTCTCGAACGATGAAGGCTGTCGCAGTGTGCCCCAGAAAGGACCGGGGGGCCCTCCAGCTGGAGGACCCCCGGTGTTCGTTGCGCGGGTCGGCTTCGCTAGTCGTCCCAGCGATCGTGCCGACCATGACCACGTCCGTGGCCCCGGTGATGTCCGCGGCCATGACCGTACCGATGACCGCCATGACCACAGCCTCCGTTGTGGACGTGGTGGACGACGACCTGGGGCGGCGGCGTGTAGTAGTAGACATGTTCCACCACCACCGGCGGCGGCGGGTAGTACACGTGCTCCACGACCGCGACCGGCACGTGTACCGGGGCCGGGAAGCGACCGCTCAAATGGTCGACGACGGCCGCCGTGCGGTAGTCGCCGGCGATGATCGCCGCCAACCCGATCACACCGAGATGCGTATCGACGATCCGGGCCGGGATCGACGCGCGCGGATCCCAGTAGTCCCAGCGATCTCCGGCGGCAGCTTCGCCCGCCGCGAAGAACCCGCCGAGCGCCAGAGCCAGTCCCGATCCGATCAGCCCCATCTGTCGATTCGACGCCTGCACTTCGATTCCTCCCAAGGAACGGTCCAAACGACCGTTCGTGCAGGGTTGGACCGTGGTCGAGGCGCGCGGTTCCGCAGGGCCCGGGAGAGAAACGCTTTGTTGCACGGCTCCGAGACGGCGCGTTTCGGAACGACTTGCCTCGCAAGGACGGGGGCTCAGGCCGGGGCGATCACGAGCGTGCCGTTGTGACCGCCGAACCCGAAGGAGTTCGAGAGCGACGGGCCGGGCTTCCACTCCCGCGGCGCCCCCATCACAACGTCGATCTTCGGCAGCTCGGGATCGAAGCTCTCGAGGCCATCGGTCGGGGGGATCAGCGCGTGGCGCATGCTGAGGATGACCGCCGCGGCTTCGAGTGCGCCGGCGGCGCCGAGCGAGTGGCCGGTGACGCCCTTGATGGAGGTGACCGCAGGGCCGGGGGTGCCGAAGAGCTGTGCGATGCCCAGGGCTTCGGCTTCGTCGTTCAGCGCAGTGCTCGTGCCGTGGGCGTTGATATGCGCAATGTCGCGGGGCGAGAGCCGGGCGTCCGCGAGCGCGCGCTTCATGCAGCGAAGCGCACCGGTACCGCCGGGCGCGGGCGCCGTGATGTGGTGGGCGTCGGCGAGGCTCGCCGAGCCGAGCAGCTCCGCGAGGATCGTGGCACCGCGAGCCTTCGCCATCTCCCATTCCTCGAGCACGAGGACGGCGGCGCCCTCAGAGATCACGAAACCATCTCGCGCCACGTCGAAAGGCCGCGAGCGGCCGCTCGCCGACAACGCCTTCATGTTCGTGAAGCACGCGATCGAGACCGCGGTCATCGCGGCTTCCGAAGCGCCGGCGAGCACGGCATCGCAGAGGTCCCACTGGATCCAGCGCGTCGCCTGGCCGATCGCGTGGGTCCCGGTCGCGCAGGCGGTGGCGACGGTTTCGCAGGGACCCTGGAAGCCCCACTGGATCGAGATCGCAGCGGCCGCCGCGTTGGCCATCATCATGGGCACCGTGAACGGGGAGACGCGGCGTCCGCCCTTTTCGATCAGCACCTTCGTCTGTTCTTCGTGGACGTCGGCCCCGCCGATGCCCGTCCCCACCAGCACGCCGGTCCGTTCGGGCGATGCTGAGAGCGCGCCCGCCTGGGCCAGCGCTTCTCGCGCCGACGCCATCGCGAACTGCTCGAAGCGGTCGGCGCGGCGGATCGCCTTGGGATCTTCGTAGAAGCGGCTCGGGTCGAAGTCGTGGACGCGCCGCTCGCCGGTCGGTTGCGGCCGCAGCAGACCCTGCCAGAAAGCGTCCTGACCGACACCGACGGGGGACACGACGCCCAGACCCGTGATCGCGACTCGCCGCATCCGATGACCTCCCTCCACGCGACGCAGTTTTACCACACGGCGCGGCGGTCGGCTCCGGCGGCGCGGTGGACTCCTGGCCCCTCGCTCAGCGCCGACCGCGAGACAGGTAGAGCAGCTGGGACATGACCTGCGAGCCCTTGGGCTCCGGGCCGAGCTTGTGCGCGAGCTCGAGGGAGCTCTTCACCAGGTAGGGTCGCGGGCGTCCACCGGCCGTCACCTGCGCGAGCGCCGCCCAGGCGATGGCGGGATCGCCGGCCAGGTAGCCCGCCCTGGCTCGCATCAAGTAATGGTCGGGGGTGCGCTCGCGGCTCAGAAGCCGATCGATGATGGCAATCGCCGCGTGGCCTTCTGTCGGGTCCTGCCCCTCGATGCGCCAGGCTGCGCGAGCGCGCGAGGCCGAGCTGAACAGCAGATCGCCAGGCTGGATCTCGGCGAGCGTCGCATCGAGCTCCGTGATCGCTTTCCAGTCCTGGCTTCGCAGCGCCCCGTTGGCCTTCACGAGTGCGGCTTCCTGGGCCGACAGCGTCGTCGGATCGAGCTCGCTGCCGATGAAGCTCGCGATCATGCCGGCCCGGACTGCGTGCGAGCTCGGGTCGGCTGCGAATGCGCGGCGGAACATCGACTGTGCCCGGGCGATCGGTCCCTCGTCGAGCATCATCCACGCCTCGGCAGCGATTCGCTCGGGCTTCGGCAGCGTGCGGGCGAGCTTGTGCGCCCGCTTCGGCTCGCCGTTCCAGTTCATCCGGCGGAGCACGGCGACGGCGTTGACGCTCGCCAGGCGCTCCGGCGTGAGCGGTTCGACGACCGCCAGGCTGTCGTCAAAGGTGTCGCGATTCATGTGGCGATCGGCGGCGGGGAAGCGGGTCGTCGCCAGACGGTTGTGATCGTCGGTATTGATCGGCCGGCCCTCGGCCAGCTTCTTCACGCCTTCCGGGTCGAGTGTCCAGCTGGCGTAGAAATCCTCCACGCTGTGGATGCCGTAGCGGCCGAAGCTGTCGGGCGCGGCCGCGAGGGCTCGCGGGCCGGACTCGCGCAGATCGATCGGCTGGTCGGAGGCCACGAAGACCATCGCCGCCGGCACCGGCCGGTAGACCTGGACATACGGGAAGACGTCCGACATCGCGGCCATCAGGCTCCCGAATAGCTCGACGTTCACGAAGCCCGCGCCGATCCACTGCACGAAGATGCCGCCCGGCTCGAGCTTCGAACGCACGAGCTCGAAGAAGTCCCGGGTGTAGAGATGGGACGCGCCGGATGTCCAGGGATGCGACGGTTGGGACACGATCGCGTCGTAGAGGTTGTCCGAGAGATTCATGGCACCGCGGGCGTCGCCGATGCGCAGGTGGACACGCGGATCGTCGAGAGGCTGGACCTCGCGCGGAATCAGCCGATTCGCCTTCACGACCTCTTCCTCGAGCTCGATCACGTCGATCGACTGCACCGTCGAAGCCGTTGCCTCGAGCGTCTTCGAGCCGCCGAGACCAATGATCAGCATCTCTTTGGTGTCGGGTCGCGCCGCCGTCGGAAGCAGCGAGAGCCAGGCGGTCTCGTTGAAGCGCAGATCGGGCACTTCGCGCCGCTCGACGCCCGATTCGGGCAGGCCGTTGGTCAGGATCCGCCAGCCCTCGGAGTGCTCGACGACGGTCACGGTCGCCGACCGTCCGACGCCCAGGTAGTAGAGCTCGCCCATCGTGCGGGTCCCGGCGATTGCCGAATGCAACAGCAGATTCACGGGCACCGGCAGCCCGACGAACGTCACCGCTGCGAGGGCGGTCACCGCGATGCCCGCCAGCACCGGACGCCGGGGCGTGCTCGCGAGCGCCGTCCACAGCGCGAGGCCGAGGCTCGTCACGATGCCGACGCGCGCCGTGCCCTCGAGGCCGAGCATCGGCAACAGGAAGAAGCCGGCCCCGATCGAGCCGACGATCGAGCCGACCGTGTTCCAGGCGTAGACGCGGCCCGAGACGGAGGCCGCCTCGTCGGCGTCCCGCGCGAGCAGGCGCACGCCGAAGGGAAAGGTGGCGCCGATGCAGAGCGTGACCGGGAGCAGGACGAGGCCCGCCGCCGCCGCGCCGGTCGCGGGGGTCGCGGCCGTGGCGCCCACGAAGGCGGTCACTTCGGGGAGCCGATCGCTCATGCGGAAGGCGAGCCAGCCGAGCACGCCCGAGCCGATCTGCGCGACGGCGAATCCGACCGACGCTGCGCTGCGCGTCTTCGCGAAGCGCGAGGCGATCGCGCTGCCGAGCGCGATGCCGAGCAGGAAGCTCGAGAGCATCGAAGCGAAGGCGGCGGTGCTGCCGCCGAGAACCTGGCCGAGGAGCCGCGTCCAGAGCACCTCGTAGAGGAAGGAGACCGCGCCGGATAGGAGCATCGCGGGCAGGATCCAGTGGAAGACGCCGCGGGCCGCGCCCGCATGCTCTCTCTTCTCCGGCGGCATGCCTGCGATGCCCCTCGCGAGGGCAGCGGCGGCGAGGAAGACGACGGCGTTGCCGGCGATCCCGACGAAGACGGTCTGGCGCAGGCCGAGGGCCGGCAGCAGCACGAAGGCGGCGACCAGCGTCCCCGCGATTGCGCCGAAGGTGTTCACCGCGTAGAGGATCCCGATCCGCGGTCCGACCTGGGAGTCTTCCGCCACCGCATAACGAGCAAGCAGCGGAAGCGTCGCGCCCATCAGCGCCGTGGACGGCACCAGCACGATGAAGGAGCCCACGAGATGGAAGAGCGCCGTCGAGAGGCCCATCGATTCGGGCAGCGCATCGAGCCCGCCGGCCATACCGAGATAGGCCGCCTGGACCGCGCGGATCAGGAAGGGCACCGCGAGCGCGCCGAATGCGATCCCCAGCTCCAGCACGCCGTAGGCGAGCACCGGTCGCGCGAGCCTTCCCACATAGCGCGACGCCGCCGCCGCACCGAGGGCGAGGCCGCCCATGTAGGCCGCGAGCACGGCGACCACTGCGAGCTCCGACGTTCCGAACAGGAACGCGAACTCCCGTGTCCACGCCGTCTGGTACAGCAGCGCGGCGAAGCCGGAGACGAAGAAGCAGACGAGCAGGAGGAGGAAGCGAAGGTCCATGGAGCCTGCTTGATCCTATCGTGGGGCGCGGGCGCCGCGCCGGAGATTGAGAGGCCGGAGCTGGACCGGCCGTGGCTGTGAGTGGCCCCGTTCGAGCAGCGGGTTGTGTAGCGCGGCGGGGCCTCGATTGCGCAGGGGTGAACGCGAATTGCGGGCGCTCTGCGGAAAGAGCCGAGCGCTGGGTGGCGCGGGCCGCGGCTCCGCGAGCGGCGACTCACATCGGTTGCGCCGCGGCTGCGCTCGCCTCGTCAGATCGCCAGACGAGTCGCATGCTGCGGGGGCCGTGTGCCCCGAGTACGAGGGCCTGCTCGATGTCGGCGGTCTTCGAAGGGCCGCACAGGAACCAACCGAACGAGATCGCCGCGAGATCGATCCGCTCATAGGCCTGGTGAAGGCTGGCGACGAGGGCATCGCCCTCGATCACGACGACGAGATGCTCGGCGAGCAGCGCGGCCCGCCGCTCGAAAGAATCGCGCGGCAGCTGCCAGACCGCGCCGTTCTCGACCACCGCGAATTCAGCGCGCAGCACACACAGGTCGAGCTGCGTGAGAGCCGGCGACGCCGGCTCGCCGCAACCGGCGCCGCGGCTCGGGAGCTCGGGGAACGCGGAGTACACGGACAGCGGCGCTGACGAGCGCGTGTCGGCGCCCGTCGCGAACGCGAGCGGCCAATCGACCCGAGCCACCCAGTCATTTCGGGGAACGACCTGGAAGCCCCCGCCCGCCGCTTCGACGCGAGCGCGCAGGACCGCGACCGGGTCGGCGGGCATGCTGGGCAGGGCGAGGCGCCGATCGCGGTGCGCGAATGCCGGCCGCGTGGCCGAGAGTGCGGCGAGGATCGATTCCCGGGCGTTCCTCATCGGCGCGTGTCCGGGGTGGCGGGCGTCGATTCGCTTCGCGGGGACGATGCGGGTCCGGCGCGCCGATCGCGGGCGGCCTCTTGCCACTGCGCGCGAAAGCTTCGCGCGGGAATGACTGGGAGCGCACGCTGGCGGGTCCACGGCGCTGCGAGCCCCTCGACCAGCGCGTTCGGGAGCGCGCGGGCAAGCCGGCGGCCCAGCCCTTCGACGAGTCGGTAGAGGCGCGGGCGCGCGAGGATCGCGGCCGCCAGGGCCAGGGCGAGTCGCCGGCGCGGCCGGCGGTGAGGGGAGTGCCCCGACTCCGCCAGCAGGCCGCGCCAGGCGAGCAGCTGTCGGTGGAGCGGGATCTTCACGGGGCACACCTCGCTGCACGAGCCGCACAGCGTGCAGGCGTGGGGCAGCTCCGCATGGGCAGCCCGGTCGCGGGACGGCTCGAGCACCGATCCGATCGGACCGGGGATCACCGCCGCATAGCTGTGGCCGCCACTGCGGCGATAGACAGGGCAGGTGTTGAGACACGCGCCGCAGCGGATGCAGGCGAGCGCTTCGCGGAAGGCGGGCTCTGCCAGCAGGCGGCTGCGGCCGTTGTCGACGATCACGATGTGGAGCTCGGGGCCAGGGGGCGGCGCCACGCCTGGCGTCTGCGGGTCGGAGCCGTCGCGGCGCGGGCCGCGGAAATGCGAGGTGTAGGCCGAGATCGCCTGGCCCGTCGCCGAGCGGGCAAGCAGCCGCAGGAACACGGCGAGGTCGCGCTGCGCGGGCACGATCTTCTCGAGCCCGACGCAGGCGATGTGGAGGGGCGGAAGCGCCGTGCCGAGGTCGACGTTGCCCTCGTTGCTCACGACGACGAGCGAGCCCGTCTCGGCGACCGCGAAGTTGACGCCGGTGATGCCGGCCTGCGCGGCGAGGAAGCGGGCGCGCAGATCCTGGCGCGCGATGGCGGTCAGTGCGTCGGGATCGTCGAGGCCCTCGGGCGAGCCCATCCTGCGGGCGAAGGTTTCTCCGACCTCGGCGCGGCGCAGGTGGATCGCGGGCATCACGATGTGGCTCGGCGGCTCGTTTCGCAGCTGGACGATCCGCTCGCCGAGGTCGGTGTCGATGATCTCGATGCCCTGGGCCTCGAGGTGGGGGTTGAGGCCGCACTCCTCGGTCAGCATCGATTTGCTCTTCACGACCCGCGTGATCCGCCGCTCGCACAAGAGGCGCGCCACGATCTCGTTGTGTTCCTGGGCATCCCGGGCCCAGTGAATGGCGGCGCCGGCGCGGGTCGCCTGGCTCTCGAACTCGAGCCAGAGCTCGGGCAGACGCTCGAGGGCTTCGTGCTTGATCGTGGCCGCCTCGTCGCGGAGCGCTTCCCAGTCGGGTACGAGATCGGCGGCGGCGTCGCGCTTCGCACGCACGAACCAGAGCGCCTGGTCGTGCCAGGTCGTGCGCTCGGCGTCGGCGACGAAGGCGCGCGCGCGACTAACGTGCCCCATCGCTCGCCTCCGGCGAGACCAGGCTCGCGGCGAGGATCTCCGCGACGTGCAGGAATTCGAGGGGTGAGCCCTGCCGGCGCGCCAGACCCTCGAGCTGGAGCAGGCAGGAGACGTCGGTCGATGTCAGCACCTCCGCCCCGGCCCGCTCGTGGTCGGCCAGGCGGTCCTGACCCATGCGGCAAGAGACCGCTTCTTCTGCGACGGCGAAGAGCCCGCCAAAGCCGCAGCACTCGTCGCGCCGCGTGAGCGGGACGAGCTCGATTCCAGCGAGGGCTTCGAGCAGCTTGCGCGCGGGATCGACGCGCTCGGGCCCGCGTGATTCGCTCGGGCGCCCGTGGCCCAGCTCGCGCAGCGCATGGCAGCTCGCG
>JANNQH010000244.1:0-14135 GCA_031400655.1 Deltaproteobacteria bacterium
ACGTCATGAGCAGCATGGCGTGATATTCGGTGCCGATGTGGGCGACCAGGATGACCGCCGCACCGAAGACGAGGCCGACGGCCTGGAGCGGCTTGGCGCCTTTGTCGACGATCAGCCCGTAGAACTCCTTCTGGGCGAGCAATCCGATCACGATGACGGTCGCGAGATAAGGGAGTCCGCCGTGCGCGATCACCCAGAGGATGTACGGAATCAGGACAGCCGCGGTCCAGAGCCGCGTATTGAGGTCCTTGCGGCGCGCGGCAGCGCGAGCGGAATCCGCCGCCGGATCGGGCGACGTCGCCGGTGCGGACGCCGGCTCGGAAGCAGATAGCTCGCCGGGCACGGACGCTCGCCCGGGCGGCGCGGATGCCGCCGTCCAGACGGGCCCGGAATTCTCCGCGTCCCGCTGCTCCACCGTTCCCCCCCTCACGGCCACGGCTCCGCCCTCTCTCGAATCGCGCCCCGATGGCCCCGCACGGCCCCCATGCCGCACCGGTCCCGGGCCGCTCCGGGCTCAGTCGGTCCCGGTGTGCCCGAATCCTCCGGCGCCTCGGCCGCTCTCGGCGAGCACCTCGACCTCCGCCCATTCGGGCCGCACCACTGGCGCCACGACGAGCTGGGCGATCCGATCGCCACGCTCGACGTTGAACTCATCGGCTCCCGCGTTCCACAGGATCACCTGGATCTCGCCACGGTAGTCGGCGTCGATCGTCCCGGGTGCGTTCGGAATCACGATCCCGTGGCGCAGCGCGAGGCCGCTCCGCGGGCGGACCTGTGCCTCGAAACCCACTGGCACCGCAATCCGAAAGCCAGTGGGAATCAAGCGTCTCTCGCCTGGGAGAATTCGCACCCGATCGGGCACGGCCGCCCTCAGATCGAAGCCCGCAGCGGCCTCGGTCGACGGCCGGGGCAAGGGCAGATCGAGAGCGTGCCGTTCGCGGGCGATCTCCACCCGCACCCTCGGCACGCCCCCGGCCTGGCCACCCAGCTGCCCGCTCAATCCGCCGAAGCCTCTTCGCGGGCCCGCGCCGCCTGGTCCGCCAACGCTTCCTTGCGCGAGAGGCGGATGCGGCCCGTCGGATCGATGTCGATGCACTTCGCGAGGATCTCGTCACCCTCCTCCACGACGTCGGTCACCTTGTCGACGCGGCCTTCGGCGAGGTGGCTGATGTGGATCAGGCCATCGGTGCCCGGGAAGATCTCGGCGAATGCGCCGAAGTCGGCGATCCGCTTCACCTTCGCAAGGTAGATGCGGCCGATCTCCGCCTCCTGCGTCAGCTCGTTGACCATCGACATCGCCTGGGTCACCGAGGCGCTGTCCGGGCCGAAGACCGTGACCTTGCCCGAGTCCGCGACGTCGATCTTGGCGCCCGTCGTCTCCTGGATCGCGCGGATCACCTTGCCGCCGGGGCCGATGATGTCTCGGATGCGATCGGGCTTGATCTGCAGGGTCTCCATGCGCGGCGCGAAGGCATGCAATTCTGTTCGCGCGTGGAGGCCGGCGAGATCCGGCGTGTCCTTGTCCATGCAGTCGAGGATGTGAAGGCGTCCGGCGCGGGCCTGGGCCAGCGCCTTCTCCATGACGTCCCAGTCGATCTGCTGGACCTTGATGTCCATCTGCAGCGCGGTGATGCCCGTCCGCGAGCCGGCCACCTTGAAGTCCATGTCGCCGAGATGATCCTCGTCGCCGAGGATGTCCGACAACACGACCGTGCGTTTGCCGTCCGTGATCAGGCCCATCGCGATGCCGGCGACTGGCGCCTTCAGCGGCACGCCGGCGTCGAGCAGTGCGAGCACCCCGCCGCAGATCGTCGCCATCGACGAAGAGCCGTTCGACTCGAGCGTCTCCGACACGACGCGAATCGTGTACGGGAACTCCTCGTGATCGGGCAGCACCGGAACGATCGCGCGCTCGGCGAGCGCGCCGTGACCGACTTCGCGCCGACCCGGACCGCGGAGCGGTCGGGCCTCGCCCACGGAAAAGGGCGGAAAGTTGTAGTGAAGCATGAAGGTCTTCTTCCAGCGCCCCCCCATGCCGTCGATCGTCTGCTCGTCGAATCCGCTGCCGAGCGTCGCGGTCACGAGAGCTTGAGTTTCTCCGCGGGTAAAGAGCGCGATGCCGTGGGGCCGGGGATAGGTCCGCGTCTCGCAGGCGATCGACCGGATCTGGTCGCTCCGGCGTCCGTCTATGCGCTCGCCCGTCGCGAGCACGCGCTCGCGCATCAGGTTCCCGCCGAGGTCGTGAAGAATGCCGCTCACCTGACCCGCGAGGGCCGAGAGCCCACTCGTGCGCGCCTCGAAATCGGCGAGCGTCCGCGGGCTGAACTCGGCGTTCCGGTACTCCGAGAGCAGCTGCTCCTTGATCTCCTTCTCGACGACCTTGACGGCGCTCGCACGCGCCTTCTTTTCCTTGATCTGGAAGGACTGCGCGAGCCGGTCGCCGGCGAGCTGCTCGATCCGCTTCTCGAGAGCCGTGCGGTCGACCTTCACGACGGCCGCCAGCTTCGGCTTGCCGACCTTGGCAGCAAAATCCTCGATCGCGCCGATGATCTTCTGGATCTCGCGGTGCGCATGCCGCAGGGCGTCCAGCACCTCCGCCTCGGGCAGCTGGTTGGCGCCGCCCTCGACCATCACGATCGAGCCCTTGCTCCCGGCGACGATCAGCTCGAGATCGTTACCCGCGCTCGCCTCCGGTCCGGGATTGATGCGGTACTCGCCGTTCACCCGCGCGATGCGGACGGCCGCGATCGGGCCGAGAAACGGGATCTCCGAGATCGAGAGCGCCGCCGATGCACCGACGAACGCGCACAGATCCGCCGGATGATCGGCATCCGAGGAGAGCACCGTCGCCGTGATCTGCGTCTCGTCGTTGTAGCCGGCCGCGAAGAGCGGCCGGATCGAGCGATCGATGAAGCGGGAAACCAGCACCTCACGGTCCGCGAGGCGCCCTTCCCGCTTGAAGAAGCCGCCCGGAATCTTGCCGGCCGCAGCGAACTTCTCGACGTAGTCGACGGTCAGCGGAAAGAAGTCGATCCCCGCTCGGGGCGTCGAGTGGACGGCGGTCACGAGGACCACCGTGTCGCCGAAGGTGACGACCGCGGCACCCGCGGCCTGCTTGGCAATCTTTCCAGTCTCGATCTTCATGGTCCGGCCGCCGATCTCGACGGTCATGGACGTGGGTTCGAACCAATAAGGCATTCCATACTCCTCACCGGTCTGGCTTCCCCTCACTCATCTCGAGTCAGAGCCAGATCCGATGCATTCACAGCCTGCCGGGCAGGCGCTCTCCATGAGCGCCGGACCGGAATTCCAGCGGACTACTCCGCCGGATCCACCGGATTATTCCCGCGGACCCGAGCGATGCAGGATCACCCATGCGCGAACGAGCGCGATCAAACTGGGGGGAGGTTCGCGTATGGCCGACTCCCGCATAGCACGGGGTACCGCTGGGACGGCACAGGCCAATCAACAATCTTCACAGCTCTTCACAGATATTCACAGATGAGCCGTTTGTGCGGATTCACCGCCAATTCGACCCCTAACAAGCCGAGCGCGCAAGCAAGCGGAAGGCGCGCCCTGGGCACGCCCCCGATCGAATCCATCAGCGCCGGATTCCGAGCTTCTCGATCAAGACGCGGTAGCGATCCGTGTCCTTGCGCTTCAAGTAGTCGAGCAGGCGCCGTCGCTTGCTCACGATGCGGAGCAGTCCGCGACGTGAGTGATGGTCCTTCTCGTTGACCTTGAAATGGTCCTGTAGACCGGCGATCCGCTCGGTCAGGATCGAGATCTGCACCTCGGGCGACCCGGTGTCTGTCGGACCCCGGCGGTTGGCACCGACGATTTCGGCCTTCTTCTCTGCAGCGATCAAGTCTTGTCACTCCTGTCTCGTGCGCCTGTCGCGAGCGGATCCGTGGATCGTGCTGCCCGCGCGATGACGTCGAGAACTCTTTGATTTCCATTCGTTTTTGGAACCGCGGCAGTTTGGCGTAGGCCGGTCCGACTGGCAACCTGAAAATCGCCGTCCCGCAATCTCCGGGCGGCTCTCAGCCGGGCTCGGCCGCCAGCACCCGCAGCGGCCAGAGGCGCCGGTCTGCACCGAGCTCGGTGACCGCGAGGATCTGACCGGTCTCGTCCACGATCGCCACCCGGGTACCGGGGGGCTCACGGTGGAGCTCGCCCGAGGCGAGATCGCCCCCGTTCTGGAGCCGTCGCTGCTGCTCCCCCGAAACGGCCAGCACCGGGAACCCCAGGGCCACTACCGGCGGGATCAGCTCGCCCTCGAGCTTGTTCGCCGCCGCCGCCTCCGCGCACTCGGCAAGACTCCTCGCCTGCTCGATCCGGAACGGCCCGCTCTGGGTCCGGCGGAGCGCCGCGAGATGGGCGCCACAGCCGAGCACCCGCCCCAGATCCGCGGCCAGCACCCGCACGTAGGTCCCGGCGCTGCAGCGAACTCGCAGATCGAGCTCGGGCGGCTCGAAGCGCGTGAGCAGCAGCTCCTCGATCGTGATCCACTTCGGCTCCCGCTCGACATCGATCCCCTGGCGGGCCAGACGGTGGAGCGGCACGCCATCCTTCTTGACGGCGCTGTACATCGGCGGGACCTGCTGGATGTCTCCGCGAAACTGAGCCAGCGCGGTCAGCACCTCTTCTCGTGAGGGCAGCGGACCTGCGTAGCGCACCAGGACCTCGCCCTCGGCGTCGAGCGTATCCGTCTCGCTCCCGAGCACGACCGTCCCGTCGTAGATCTTCTGCTTCGCCTCGATGAACGGGATCAGCTTGGTCGCCTGTCGGATCGCGAGCGGAAGCACGCCGGTCGCCTGGGGATCCAGGGTGCCGAGATGGCCCACGCGCCGGGTGCCGAGCCAGCGCCGCGCCTCGTCCACAATGTCGTGCGAGGTCCGACCAGCGGGCTTGTCGACGACCAGGAAGCCCGATGCACCCGGCGTCTCCGGACGGCTACGACTCGGACTGCGTCGGGACATCGGACTCGTCCTCCTCGGCGCTTGCGGGTGCGGGCTGGATGTCCAGGGAGCGGATCAGACTGAGCATCTGGCTTCCCTCGGCGATCGAGTCGTCGAGCACGAAGCGCAACACCGGCGTGTGGCGGAGCTTCACGCGGCGAGAGAGCTGTCGCCGCAGGAATCCCGACACCGACGTCATCGCCTCCGCGAGCTCGTCGCTGCGTGCCTCGTCGGGATCCTCGCCCAGCGGGCTGTAGAAGATCGTCGCCGCCCCGAGATCGACGGCGAGCTTGACGCGCGTGATCGTGATGAGCCGGAGCCGCGGATCGCGCACCTCGTCTCGCAGGACCTGTGAGAGCTCTGCGCGGATCTGCTCCGCCACGCGCTGTACGCGAACCGAATCGGCCAAGACCGTCTCACCCTTTCCGCGGCTCGCGATCGCCACCCGTGTCCCGCGACCACGGCAGATCCAGATCCTCGTCCGCGTCGGCACCGGCCTCGAATGGGGCCTCCGAGAGCGGCATTCTCATCAGCTCGAGCTCGCTGGCGACGATCTCGGCGAGGTGGGTCTCCTCGACGAACTCCACCACCCTCGCGAGCGTGCGGCGGACCACGGTCTCGTCGCTGCCCGCCATCGCCAGGCCGATCACGGCCCGCTGCCAGGTGTCCTGGCCGCCGACTTCCGCCACCGAGATGTTGAAACGATGCCGCAAGCGCCCCGCGATCTTGCGCACGACGCCCCGCTTCTCTTTGAGCGATTGGGACTCGTGCACCCGCAGCTCGATGACGGCCACTCCGACGATCATCCGCCGCCTCGGCCTAGAGCGTCGCGGCCCGCTCCTCGCGCTCGAAGGTTTCGATCACGTCGCCGACCTTGATGTCGTTGTAAGTCGCGACACCGATGCCGCACTCCATGCCGTTCGTGACTTCCTTGACGTCGTCCTTGAAGCGGCGGAGCGATCCGACCGTCCCCTGATAGATCTGGATTCCATCGCGCACGAGCCGGCAATGGGCGTTTCGCAGGACCTTGCCTTCGAGCACATAGGAGCCCGCGATCGTCCCGAGCTTGGGAATCGTGAAGGTCTCTCGGATCTCCGCACGGCCGAGCAGCTTCTCGCTCACGATCGGCGGCAAGAGGCCCGCCATCGCCGCCTTCACGTCGTCGAGCATCGCCATGATGATCGAGTACGTGCGGATCTCGATGCCGCCGTTGTCCGACTCACGGCGGGCTGACGGATCCGGCCGCACGTTGAATCCGACCACGATCGCGCCGCTCGCCGCAGCGAGGTTGACGTCGTTCTCGGTGATCGCACCGACGCCCGACGACAGGACCTTGAGCACGACCTCCTCGGTCGAGAGCTTCTCGAGAGCGTCTCGGGCGGCCTCGCAGGTACCCTGCACATCGGCCTTGAGAACGACCGAAAGCTCCTTCGGTCCCTCGCTCGCGGACTGTGCGTAGAACTCGTCGAGCGTAATCCTCGGTCGCGTCACAACCGCCTGCCCGCGCTCACGATCCTCGCGGTGGTCGACGATCTGGCGCGCGACGCGCTCGCTCTCGACCACGTGGAACTTGGCGCCTGCCGGCGGTACGCCCGAGAGGCCCGTGATCTGCACGGGCATCGAGGGACCAGCCTGCTTGACGCTATTGCCGGCGTCGTCCTGCATCTGACGCACGCGGCCCCACTCGGTGCCGACTACGATCGAATCGCCCTGCTCGAGCGTGCCGTCCTGGATGAGCAGCGTCGCCAGCGGACCGCGTCCCTTGTCGAGCTGCGCCTCGAGCACGACACCCGCCGCGCGCCGCGCCGGATCCGCGCGGAGCTCGAGCAGGTCCGACTGGAGCACGAGCATCTCGAGCAGATGGTCGAGGCCCAGGCCCGTCTTCGCCGACACGTCGACACACACCACGTCGCCGCCGAAATCCTCGGGCACGAGGTTGTGCTCCATCAGGCGCTGGCGCGCGCGCTGCGGATCCGCGTCGGGCAGGTCGCATTTGTTGATCGCGACCACGATCGGACAGCCTGCGGCCTGAGCGTGCTCGATCGCCTCGATCGTCTGGGGCATCACGCCTTCGGTCGCCGCGATGACGAGCACGACCAGATCGGTCGCCGCCGCACCGCGAGCGCGCATGGCCGTGAAGGCCGCGTGGCCCGGCGTGTCGATGAACGTGAGGCGATGGCCACCGGATTCGACTTGATAGGCGCCCACGTGTTGCGTGATGCCGCCCGCCTCGCCTTCCGTGACCTTCGTCTTGCGGATCGCATCGAGCAGCGAAGTCTTGCCGTGATCGACATGGCCCATCACGGTGATCACCGGCGGCCTCGTCGTCCCCTCTGCCGCCTCCGCGACCTCGCCCCCAGCGGGCTCGAAGAACTGCGACTCGTTGAAGCCGACGTCGACCGCCTCGAATCCCATGCCCGTCGCGAGCTTCGACACGGTCTCGAAGGCGATCCGCTGATTGATGCCGACCATGATGCCGAGGGCCATCAGCCGCCCCTGGATCAGGGGCGCCTTGACGCCGGCCTGCTTCGCGAGCTCGCCGACCGTGATCTCGCCCGACACCCGCACCTGCTTCGTCTGGTTCGCGAGCGACGCCGGCGAAGGCTTGGGCGACAGCCGGTCACGGCGTCGCGCGCGGGGATTGATGATCGGTCGGGTCGGGGCCAAAACGGTCCGACGCTGGCCAACACCGCGACTCGTGATCTGCTTCGTGAACTGCTCCTGCTCCTGGAGATTCACGACCTCGCGGACGCGCTTGCGCTGCTTGCCCTTGCGATCCGGCCCCGTATCGGCCGCCACGGCTCCACCGCGGGCATCGCGCAGCCCCCCAGCGCTCGCGAGCGTCGAAGACACGCCCTGCAGCGAGGCGGGTCCCGTCGGTGCAATCCGTACGATCGGCGCAGGCGCCACGGCCGCTGTTTCCGGCTCGCCTTCGAATGCTTCGTCCTCGGCGAACTGGCCCAGCTCGTCGTCCTGATCCGCCAGCGCAGCGAGCGGCTCTTCCCCGTCGCTTGTCATCGCCGGAGCGACGGCCACGGGCTCCGGCACCGGCTCCGGGTCGGGCTCCTTGCGCTTGCGACGGCGCACGACGGTCGTGCCGCTCTTGCCTTCGAGCCGCTGCTCGTCCACGGACCGCTTGGCCTTCGCCGCGCCACCGATCTTCTCGCGCAGGAGCTCGACCTCGGCATCTTCGAGGGATGCCATCGCGCTCTTCAGGTCGATGCCGTGCTGGCGCGCCTGTTCCACGAACTCGTTTCGTTCGATGCCGAGCTCTTCCGCGAGTTTATACGCCCTGACTGTTGCCATCGATTTCCGTGTCGTTCCTGCCAGACTCGCGTGATCCGCTTGCGCCTGGCGCGCTCTCGATCTGGTTCGTTCCGAGCTGTCCGCCTCGATCCATCGGTCGGCGGGAAGCCCTTCGGCGCATACGCCCTGTTAGTCAGCACGATCCGCGGCAGGGCCCGACGGCGGCTGCGCCGCGACGCCCGTCTCGCTCCGCTCGGCCCGCAAGGCCGCCGAAGCAGCCTCCGCCTCGGTGCGCTTCAGGGCGTCGCGCTCCGCCTCTTCGCGGGCTTTCTGCTCTTCCTCGACCGCCTTCACCCGCACGAGCTCCCGCGCGCGCTGCTTGATCCGGTCCGCGCCCGCCTCGTCGATGCCCGGCAATGCGGTCAGCACTTCCGATGCACAGTTCGCGAGGTCCTCGAGCGACGTGATGCCCTGCTGCAGCAGGAGATCCGCCTCCGGATCGCCACAGCTGTCGACGGCGGAGACCGCCTTCGAGAGCCAGTCTGCGATCTCGCGCATCTTGGTCTCGCTCTTGATGTCGATCCGCCATCCGGTCAGCTGGACCGCAAGGCGCACGTTCTGCCCGCGCCGCCCGATCGCGAGCGAAAGCTGATCGTCGGGCACGATCACGTCGATCGATTTTTCCTGCTCGTCGATGATGACCTTCGAAACCTGGGCGGGGGACAGGGCGCTACAGACATAACGCGCCGTATCCGGGCTCCAGGGCACGATGTCGATCCGCTCGCCACGCAGCTCCTGCACGACGGCCTGGACGCGGCTTCCCTTCATGCCGACGCAGGCGCCGACCGGATCGACGTCGCTGTCGCGCGACACGACCGCGATCTTCGAACGTCCGCCCGGCTCACGCGCGGCGGATTCGATCGAGACGATCTTCTCGTACATCTCGGGGACTTCCTGCTCGAAGAGCTTGATCAGGAAGTTGATCGAGGCGCGCGACAGGACGATCTGCGGTCCCTTGGCGATCTTGTTGACCTCGATCACGTAGGCTCGGATCCGGTCGCCCGGTCGGTAGCTCTCCCGCGGCACCTGCTCCTTGGCCGGAATGATCGCCTCGGCGCGCCCGAGGTCGACAATGATCGCCCCCTTCTCGAAGCGGCGGACGATGCCGTTCACGACCTCGCCCTGGCGATCGCGGTACTCGTCGAAGGTGTTGTCGCGCTCTGCGTCGCGCAGGCGCTGGATGATCACCTGCTTGGCCGCCTGAGCCAGGATGCGCCCGAAATCCGAAGTGTCGAGCTTGACACCGATTTCGTCGCCGGCCTCGACCTCAGGATCGTAGTCGCGGCGCGCCTCGCTGATCAGGATCTGGGTCTCGGGATCCGTGATCGCTTCGACGACCTCGCGGAACTCGAAGAGCTCCACCTCGCCGATCTCGTCGTTGTAACGGGCCTCGATCTCCTTGTCCTGGCCGAAGCGCCGGCGCGCGGCCTGGCGCATCGCCTCTTCGAGGGCACCCGTTATTTCCTTGGAATCGATGCCCTTGTCCTTGGCAATCTGATCGATTTCTCGCTTGAGATTTCCCAGCATCACATTCCGCCCGACTGGCTCGAGTCACGCACCCTCGACTCCTTCGCGAAGTCGGCGCTCGTAAACTCATAGATCGTGTTGGCCTTCTCGACTTCGTCGAACGGGATCAAGGCCAGATCTCCGTCCACGTTCAACTTCAGTACGCCCGCCTCGAACGCGACGAGACGGCCGCGGTACCGCTTGCGCCCGTCGAGCGGTCGCCGAGTCTGCACCCTGATCTCCCGCGAGACGGCCGCCTCGAAATCTTTCTCCCTCGCAAGCACCCGATCGAGTCCCGGCGACGTCACCTCGAGCTGGTACGCCCCCGGCATGAAATCCGACGCATCGAGCAACGTCGAAAGCTCTCTCGAAATCGCAGCACAGCGTTCGATCGGCACCCGTCCGTCCCCCACCCGACTATCCACGACGATCCGCACGAGCCCCGGCCCGCGCGGTCGCGTCACTTCCACGTCGACGAGCTCGCATTCGTGCTCGTCCACGACGGGCTCGATCAGCTCGCGCAGCGGCGGCGGGATATCCCGATAGATGCCGGCTCCCCCTCTCGTTCTCTCACCCGTCCGTTCAGCAATTCTCCAGCCGGTCCGAATCCGACCGTGGCCTCGAAACTAGAGCCCCAAAACAAAAAAAAGCGGACGAATCGCCCACTTTCCCGGCGGCTTCGAACCGGCACGACAAACCCGACGTGTCCGGTGGGGACTTCGTCGGGTCCCCACCGCGTCGTACCGATCGACCCGAAAAGCTGTACCTGATCCGGCCCGAGCAGGGCCGTGCAAGCCCGCGCAAATTAAATGAAAGCCGGCAAGATGGCAAGGAAGCTGCGTTTTTTGGCCGCTAGCCCCTTGGGGGCAAGAGCGCTCCGCGCAGGTCGGCAACCCGCGCGAATCCGTGGCGTCGGGCGTAATCCGCAATCCCGCGCGCGATCGCGACAGCGGAAGTCGGGTCGAGATAGTTCTGCGTACCCACCTGCACCGCCGTTGCCCCGCAGAGCAGGAACTTCACCGCGTCCTCCGCGCTGCTGATGCCACCAACTCCGCAGATCGGGATCGAGACCGCCTGAGCCGCCTGCCAGACCATGCGCAACGCGATCGGCCGGATGGCCGGCCCCGAGAGTCCGCCCAGGATGTTCGAGAGCACCGGCCGGCGCCGCTCGACGTCGACCTCCATCGCCTGGATCGCATTGATCAGCGTGATCCCGTCCGCGCCCTCGGCCTCGCAGATCTTTGCCATGTCGGCGATCCGCGTGACGTTTGGGGAGAGCTTCACGAGCAGCGGTCCCGAGGTGGCCCGCCGCACCGTCGAGACCAACTCGGCCAACAGCCGCGGATCCTGGCCGAACTCGATCCCGCCCGCCTTGACGTGGGGACACGACGCGTTGATCTCGACGCCAGCCACTCGCGGGTGGCTGGCGACCCGGGCGACGAGCTCGGCGTAGTGGCCGGGCTCGGTGCCGAAGGCGCTCGCGATCACGACGACCCCTGCCGGCAGGGCCGGGAGCTTCTCCTCGAGAAACACTTTCACGCCCACGTTCTCGATGCTGATCGCATTGAGCATGCCGGCCGGCGCTTCGGCGATGCGTGGCGGCGGATTGCCGTGTCGCGGCTCGAGGGTCAGGCTCTTGGCGACGAAGCCACCGAGCTGCTCGAGGTCGAGAAAGGGCGCGAATTCACTGCCGTAGCCGAAGGTGCCCGAGGCCGTGAGCACGGCGTTGCGAAGCGGGATGCCTGCCAAAACGACCCGCTCGTCGACCTCGATCCGCCCGTTCCCCGGAGTCTGCCGTTCGCTCACGGCAGCCCCGCCCAGTCGATCTCGCGGGCATCGAAGACCGGCCCGCTGCGGCAGACCAGCGCAAAGCCACCCGCACGCCTGGGCGCCGCACATCCGAGACAGACCCCGAAGCCGCAGGCCATCGGATTTTCGAGGGACACGAAGCAAGCGGCCGCGTAGGTCTCCGCAAGCGACGCACACGCGCGCATCATCGGCGTCGGCCCGACGGCGTAGACCGTCGCCCCGCTGGCCTCGCGCAAACGCGCTTCGAGCGGTCCGGTGACCAGCCCCGGCGTCCCCACCGAGCCGTCTTCGGTCGTCCCGACGAGCTCGACGCCCAGGGCCGCGAAATCGGACCACCCGAGCAGATCCCCGGCCGTCCGTGCACCGAGCATCACGACGACCCGCCGCCCGCGCTCGGCCAACACCCGCGCCCATTCGTAAAGCGAAGCGATCCCGGTCCCGCCGCCAACGAGCAGCGCCGGCGGCTGGGTCCGGTCCCCGGCCCGCTCGGACAGCGGCGCGCCCGGAGCGAAGGCCATCGCAGGATCGACCTGCAGGAACCCGCGGCCGAGGGGCCCGACGAGCGGAACCCGCTCGCCTTCGCGCAAATCGGCGATCAAGGCCGTGCCACGGCCGACGACCCGGTAGAGGACCTCGATTACGCGCGCGGGCGATCCGGCCTCGTCCTGAAGCTCGCCGGCCGCAAGGTTCCCGAGCTCGCGGTAGACCGCCATCGGCCGGGGCAGCAGCGGATCGCGTCGGATCGCCCCACCCTCGGCGCCGGCCGCGAGCATCAGGAACTGCCCTGGCAGCGAGCCCTGCCACCCGGGCACCGCGAGCGTGAGCCTGCGCCCATTGCCCTCCGGAAGCTGGGCCAGCACCTGCGCGCGACTGCGCGTCGGCGGGCGCGGGGATGTGATCCCGTGGTTCGCTGTCGACAACGACCTCTGACCTCTCCCGGACTGGAGCGCGCGCTCAGGCACTCCCTGACTCAGTCACTCGCTCCGACTCAGTCGCTCTCTCCGCCAAGGGAGCGCGACAGAAGCAGCGCGTCACTGCCGTCCCGGTAATAGCGTGGACGCCGACCCACGACCACGAATCCAAGGCCCGCGTAAAGCCCGGCTGCCGCCGCATTCGCAGCCGAGAGCTCGAGTCGCGCCTCCACCAATCCCGAGCCGCTTTCCCCCTCGATCAGGTCTGCGAGAAGTCGCGCCGCCACCCCCTGCCGCCGGGCGCTGGGCGCCACACCGACCAGATCGATCTCGAGCAGGTCGACGATCCGCCGCGCCAGCACGAAGCCCAAGGCCGGTGCAGCCGGTCGGGCATCGGCGAACGCAATCCAGCTCCGGGCGCCCCGAGCGACGAGCGCCCCAGCGACCGCGAGCTCCCCCCAGCCCTCCGAAATACAGAGCTTCACGAGGCCGGCGAGGACTTCGAGATCCTCGACTCCGGCCCGCCGGATCAGGGCATCCACAGGAATTCTCCCACCCGCGCCTCCGGTCCCGATCCCTGCGGAAGGCCAAGCGAAATCGTGGATCAAGCAGGGCACGGCCCCGGTCGATAGGCAGTCGGTAAAACGCCCGAACCCCGTCCCACCGACTTCGAGGGAGCTTTGGCCAAAGGTCTCGACGCGCAGCAACAGATCTTCGCAAGCAATCCCGACGACCGCCGTGCCTTCGAAGCGTTGGAGGAGCATTTCTTCCTCGAAGGCGACTGGCCCGCCCTCGCCCGCATCTACCGCAGTCGCATCGCGGCGCCGGGCGTCGCGAGCGACCCGGCGCAAAAGGGGGCCCTGCTCTTTCGCCTGGGCCAGATCCTCGAAGAGCGGATCGTCGATCTCGACGCCGCCTGCGAGACCTACTGGACACTCGCCCGGCTCGACCAGACCAATCGCCCTGCGCTGCGCCAGCTGCGCGGAATCCACGAGCGACGCGGCCGCTGGGACATGGTGCTCCAGCTCGCTGAGCTCGAGGGGGCGACCACGATGCCGCCCTACGAGCGCGCACAGTTCGAGGCCGATCTCGGCCGCATCTGGCACCGCAATCTCTCCGACCGAGGCGAAGCCGAGCAATCCTACGGCCGTGCGCTGGCCATCGATTCGGAGTTTCCGCCGGCGCTCGAAGGGCTCTCGGAGCTCTGCCTCGAGACGGGGCGGATCGAGGAAGCGGCGCAGTATCTCGAGCGCCTCACCCTGCGGTTGCGCGGACCGGAACGTGCGCCCTTCTGGCTGGCGCTCGGACGACTCTGCGCCGGAGTGTTAGGCGATCCAGCGCGCGCGCGAAGGTGCTTCGAAGCGGCCCTCGAAGACGATCCGCTCCAGACGCCTGCGGTCGAGTGGTCGCTCCTGCTCGCCACGGAGCAGGAGGATTGGGAGACCGTCGCGAGCCTCCTCGAGCACCGCTTCGATCTCGCCTCCGGCGCGCGCCACCGCGCCTCGATCGCCGTCGAGGCGAGCCAGATCCATCTCCACCAGCGCCACTCTCCCGCCAACGCCCGCGCCTGGGTCGAGCGCGCGAGGGAGCTCGCCGAGGACGACGGCGCGGTGCTGCGAGCCCGGGCCGACCTCGAGCGCGC
>JANNQH010000245.1:0-6502 GCA_031400655.1 Deltaproteobacteria bacterium
TCCACGCCTATGCTCCGCCCGAATCCGAAGGCCTGGTGCAGGCGATCGACGAAATGGATGACAGCGAATTGAAGCAAGCGGAAGGCTCGCAGGGTCGCGATCGCGGCTGGCTCGACGGAAACGACACGCAGATCCTCCCGACGCCCGTCCGCGCCGCCTTCCGAGAGCTCGCGGGACCGATCCGCTTGCGCTCGCTGACGGGCGGGCTCCTGCACCAGAGCTTTCACGTTCGCGCGGGTGCTGTCGAGTACGTCTTGCAGCGCGTGAGCGAAGTCTTCGCCCCCGAGATCCACCAGAATATCAAGGCCGTCAGCGAGCACCTCGCCGCCCACGGCCTGCGCGCGGCGCGCCTGCTGACGACGAAGCAGGGCGAGCTCTCCGCGTTCCTTGGCGAGCTCGGGCGCTGGCGCTTGATGGAGCATCTCGGGGGGGTCACGTTCGAGCAGCTCGCGTCGGTCTCTCAGGCGCGCTCGGCGGGGGAGCTCGTCGGGCGCTTCCATGCGGCGCTCGCCGACTTCGATTCGCCGCTTTCGCCGATGGGCATTCCCTATCGCAACACGCCGCATTACCTGTCGGCTCTGCGCGCTGCCCTCGCGCGTCATTCGAGCCATCGTCTGCGCGCCGAGATGGAGCGGCTCGCGCAACGGGTGTTCGGAGCATTCGAGACGCTGGGGCCGGCGCCCGCGGTGCGGGAGCGGGTCATCCACGGGGATCTCAAGCTCTCGAATCTGCTGTTCGAGAGCGAGGCAGGGGCTGGGCGCGACCGGGCCTACGCCCTCGTCGATTTCGACACGCTGATGCGCGGGGCGCTCTGGATGGAGCTCGGCGATGCCTGGCGCTCGTGGTGCAACGCGGCGGGTGAGGACTCGGCCTCCCCGCGCTTCGATCTCGAGGTCTTCGCCGCATCCTGCGAGGGATTCGCCGCGGGCTACGGATCGCCTCTCGAGCCCGCCGAGCGGCAATCGCTCGAGGCCGCACCCGAGCGGATCACCCTCGAGCTGTGTGCGCGGTTCGTGACCGACGCCCTCGAGGAGAGCTATTTCGGCTGGGACGCCGAGCGTTTTCCCGCCCGGGGCGAACACAACGCCGCCCGCGCCGAGGGCCAGTGGCAGCTCTACGAGGCCGCGCGGGTGACGGCGGCACGCCGCCGCGAGCTGCTCCGGCTCCTTACGTAAAGAGTTGCGTAAAGAGTTTCGTAAAGAGTCGCGTGAGCCCCGGCCTTCCCCCGCCCCACTCCGAAACCTAGATTCTCGCGGAACTGCCCGACCTCGAAGGAGCCCCCCATGCGATTCGCCTACCACGCCACGATGTGCAACCCCGACTTCTACCTGCCGCTCGCGATCGCGGCCGAGGAGGTGGGCTTCGACACCTTCACGCTGCCCGACTCGATCTGTTACCCCGAAGTCTCCGACAGCAAGTACCCCTACAACGGCACCGGCGACCGGGAATTCCTGGAAGGCGTTCCGTTTCTCGAGCCTTTTTCGCTCGTCCCCGCGATGGGGGCGGTGACGACGAAGCTCCGCTTCAGCACCTCGGTGATGAAGCTCGCGGTTCGCCAGCCGGTCGTCGTCGCGAAGTCGCTCTCGTCGGTGGCGGTGCTGACGAAGAATCGCTTCGTCTTCGGCGTCGGGATCAGCCCGTGGCCCGACGATTTCGCCGCTTGCCAGATTCCGTGGGAGAAGCGCGGCAAGCGCATGGACGAGATGATCGACATCGTGAAGGGCCTGATGACGGGCGAGTATTTCTCGTACCACGGCGAGATCTTCCAGCTCGATTCGATCCGGATCTGTCCGGCGCCGACGAAGCCCGTGCCGATCCTGATCGGCGGTCATGCGAAGGCGGCGCTGCAGCGCGCGGCCCGCGTCGCGGACGGATTCATCCACGCGGGCGGAACGCTCGAAGCCCTCGCAGCGTCCGTCGCGGAGATCGAGCAATATCGCAAGGAATACGGGCGCGAGAAGCTGCCGTTCGAGTACCAGTCGATGAGCGGGGAAGCCTTCAGCGTGGATGGCGTAAAGAAGCTCGAGGATCTGGGCATCGGCGAGGCGATCGTGGCCTTCAGCAATCCCTACGAGGGTAAGCCCGATACCCAGACGCTCGAGCAGAAGATCGGCATGCTCCGCTGGTTCTCGGACAATGTCATCCAGAAGACGCGCTGAGGAGGGCGAGGGTGAGAAAGCTCGCGATCGGCGCCGTGATCGGGGGAATCCTCCTGATCGCGGTGGTTGTGCTCGCCTTCCTCAACCTCAATACCCTGCTCGAGCAGAATCGGGATCGGATCGCGACGCTCGCGAGCGACGCGGCGGGACGGAGGGTCGAGTTCGAGAAGGCTTCGGTCGCCTTCTCGAACGGGCTCGCGATTCGAATCGACGGCCTGCGCGTGGCCGAGGATCCGCGCTTCGGGAAGACCGATTTCGTGGTCCTCGAGACGGGCTACGTCCAGGTTGCGCTGCTGCCCGCGCTCCGGCGCCGGATCGAGGTGAGCGGAATCCGGCTCGTGCGGCCGACGATCCAGATCATCCAAACGAAAAAGGGTTACAACTTCTCGACGCTCGGCGATTCGCATACGAAGACCGCGGCGCCCGAGCCGAAATCCGATACGCCGCCGATGGCGCTCGTCGTCGGTGCGCTGGCCATCTCCGACGGCACGGTCGTCTACGCGGACCGGACCGCGAAGGACGGACTGGCCCTGACGCTCGAAGACTTCGAGAGCTCGGGCACGAATCTCACTCTCGATGGACCCCTCGCGATCGAATTCTCGGGCCGCCTGCGGCCGACGCAGGGCGATGGCTCGCTCGCGAGCGAGATTTTGGGAGAGCTCGAGATCAGCGACCGCGAGAGCGGCGCGGGCGAGCTGCATCTGAAGAGCCCCTCGTTCGCTCCGCTCCTGCTCGGCGTCGACCTCTCGGAAGGGGATGATCGGGAGCAGCTCGAAGCTCTCGAAGTCACGATCGGCTTGCCCGCGGACGCCGACAAGTCGGGCTATCCGATCGCGCTGCGTGCGAAGGCGGCGCGGCTCGCCGGCTTTGATCTCGAGGCGATCGATGGCAAGCTCGTCTACCGCGACTCGAAGCTCCTGATCGATCGCCTGGCTCTCGGTCTCGCGGGCGGCCAGGCCGAGCTGGCGGGAAATCTCGCTTTCGGCGCGCAAGGGAAGGCGCCCTTCGATCTCGATCTGAAGGTCCGCGAGCTCGATTCCGACGAGCTGGCCCACGTCCTGCTCGGCGTGCCGCGCGGTGTCGTGTCCGGGCGGCTCGGCGGCGAGTTCGATCTCGCGGGCAAGAGTCTCGACTGGGCGACGCTCGAGCGCACGCTCGCGGGGCGCGTGCGTCTCGAGGTCGGAAGTGGCGCCCTCGAGAGCGTCAACGTTCTGAACGCCCTCACTACTCGCCTCGTCGGCGATCCGGGCGTGGGCCAGTTCCTGGGAAACTCGCTGCGCGAGCTGGCCCCCGATTCGATGAAAGGCGACCGCACGCCCTTCGATCGGCTGCGCCTCGCCCTCGAGGTCGAAGATGGCCGGATGCGGGCGGACGACCTGCAGATCGTGGCGAAGGATTTCGCGCTGGCAGCGAGCGGTGTCCTCGGTCTCGACGGCATGCTCGATGGCGATGGCAAGATCCGCTTTTCGCCGGAGCTCTCGAAGAAGATCCTGAAGAAGGCGGATCGATTCGCACCGCTGCTCGCCGACGGCGACATCGCCGTGCTCCCGCTGCGTCTCGGCGGCAAGCTCTCGGCGCCGTTCCTGCGTCCCGACCTCTCGGCCCTCGGCTCCCACGCCCGTGAGGTCGCGGGCGACGAGCTGACGGAGAAAGCGGCGAAGAAGCTCACCGACGCGATCTTCGGTAAAAAAAAGAACAAGAAGAATCAGGACGGGGATCCCAGCACGGAGGCGGACGCTGCGGCTGAGGGGACGGCCGAAGAGCCGTCCCAGAAGGATCTCGATCGCGACGCGGCCAAGGACCTCGTCAAAGAAGGATTGGGCCGGCTGCTCGGGAATTAGTCGCCGGTGGATTCTGGTCGCACGGTCGGCTCTCGGCGATTCGACAGGAGGGAAGGACTTGGCCTGGCTTCGTCGCATCGCGTTGGCGCTTCTCGGCCGTTACGGTGTGGGGCTGCGCTTCCCGCATCTTCTGTTGCTCACCGGCGCCTGCTTCGCGCTCGATCTCATATTGCCCGATGGGCTGCCCTTCCTCGACGAGATCTTGCTGGGATTGATGACGCTTCTCTTCGCGGTCTGGCGGAATCGGGGGGGATAGCGGGCGCTGGCAGGTAATCTACGATTGCTAGGCGTGCGCGACCTCGACGCGGAGCGGTAGCTGTTCGGGGCGCCGGACAAAGATGCTTCTCGCGTGGACGACGGGCTTTTTTTCATCGAGGGCGACAAGGGTCGTCCGGGCCACCACGGCCTCGACGACCAGCCTGGCCTCGAGGCGCGCGAGATGGGCCCCGATGCAGAAATGCGCTCCACGCCCGAAGCCCAGGTGGTTCTTCGGAAAGCGGCGGTCGAAGCGCAGCTCATCCGGGTCCGAGAAGACCGCTTCGTCGCGATTGGCCGAGGCCCACGACAACAGCAACCGATCCTCGGGCTCGAGGTCGTAGCCGCCGAGCTGGCAGGCTCTTCGCACCACGCGGTAATGGAAATTGAAGGGCGGCTCGAGGCGCACGACCTCCTCGACGAAGCGCGGGATCAGACCGGGCGACTCCCGGAGCTTGTCCGCGATCGCTGGCGTCTGTGCGAGGCGGAGCAGACAGGATCCGATCAGCGCCGCCGTCGACTCCCCAGCCGCACCAAAAAGCACCGACGAAATGCCGACCGCCGTCTGCCGCTCGATGCGGCCGTCGGCGACGCCACGGGCGAGGGCGGCCATCAGCGTCCCGTCGGGCTCGTCCGCCGTGCGGGGGTCTGCGCGGTCGAGGTGCTCACCGAGGTAGACGAACATGCGCGCCGTTTCCTCGCGGAGGAAGACGAGTCGGCTCAGGTCGGCATCGCCGGCGAGGATGTCGCCGCCCATCATGGCCCAGGTCCGGAAGCTCTCGACGTCGCGCTCGGGAAGCCCCAGCAGATGGGCGATCGCGAGGGCGGGGATGCGCTCCGCGATCGGCGCGAAGTCGCCCCCGGCGTTGGCGAGCCACGGCGACAGCGCCCCATCGACCCATTGGCGGATCAGCGGCTCCATGCGTTCGACGCGAGCCTGTGTGAGTCGCGGCTGGAGCAGCGAGCGGTGGACCGTGTGGTCGGGCTCGTCCGCGGTCGCGATCACCTGGATCGCCCCGGTCCCGCGCATATCGAAGACCGCGGGATGGCCGTCGGCCCCGCGCATCACGACGCCGGTCAGATTTGCGGAAAAATCCGCTTCGCGGTCGAGCGCCTCCTCGACGAGGGCCCAGCTGAGGACGAGGTGGGCGCCGGTATCGCCGATCCGGGAAACAGGCTGCGTCTTGCGAAGGCGCGAGTAGAAGGGCTCCGGATTCGCGATCACTTCGGCGGACAGAATCTCATTGTCGTCCTTGGAATAACAGGGCGCGCGCATCAGTGGGGACCTCCGGAGAGCATGGACGCTGCGCGCTCGGCCAACGCGACGACGACGAGATGGGTATTGCTGCGCGGGACGCGGGGAATCGTCGAGGCGTCGACGACGAAGAGATTCTCGACGCCGCGGACGCGGCAGCCGGGATCGCTGACGCTCGCGGGATCCTGGCCCATGCGGCAGCTGCCGACGCCGTGGTAGAAGGCGCCGTGGTGTTCGGCGATCCAGCAGTCGAGCTCGGCGTCGCTCTGGCGGCCGAGCTTCTCGAGGGGCGCCGGATCCGTCGACACGCCCATTTGGACCAGCGTCTCGAATGCGCGCCGGAAGCCGAAGCGCAGGCGTGAGACGTTCTTCGCCTCGCTCGGAAAGCTCCACTCGAAGCGGCCGCGCGTGGCGACGTCCCGGGCCGTCAGCTGGATGCGCGCATCGCCGAAGGGCTGTTGCAGCGAGACGCTGAGATTCAGGTGATAGGTCCCGTCGGGCTTCTTCTCGGCCCAGGGCGTGATCTGGAGATCGTTCGAGTACGGGCTCCCGTCGGCCGTCAAGCGCGCGAGGTTCTGGATGCCGCGGGCGCCCGGGCGGATCAAGTCGCCCGCGATCGGCGTCGAGAGCTGGATCACCATGTGGTCCGTCCAGTGGGCACCGACGGCGGGCGCATCGACGGCGACGGAGATGTCCAGTGCTCGCAGCGCGTCGGCGGGGCCGATCCCGGAACGGCCTAATAGGAGCGGGCTGTGGAGCACGCCGGCCGCGACGATCACGCGCGCCGTCTCGAGGCGCTCACCGCCTTCGAGAACCACCGCACTCGCCCGCCCGCCTCGCAGCTCGACGCGGTCAACTCGGGCATCGCCGCGGACCTCGAGATTCGTGCGGCCGCGGGCGGGGGCGAGATGGGTGAGCGCGGCGGAGAGGCGCCGCTTGCCGTCGCGGTTCATCGGAATCGGGCCGACGCCCGTCGTGTCGGGGGCGTTCTG
>JANNQH010000246.1:0-1507 GCA_031400655.1 Deltaproteobacteria bacterium
CAAGTTCGTGATGACCGAGCAGGGCTCGTCGTGGGTGGTCGGCGCGCTCGCGCAGCTCGACTCCCAGTACGAGCTCCCGATGTTCCGCCACCTGCGAAGAAAGCTGCCGCGAAAGCCCAGCGAGTACTACCACCAGAACGCTTACATCGGCGCCGCCTTCATGGACGACACCTCCGCTGCGCAGCGCTACGAGATCGGCGTCGACAAGCTGATGTGGGGCTCGGACTATCCGCATATCGAAGGCACCTGGCCGCACACCGCGGACAAGCTCGCGCGCGCCTTCGCCGACGTTCCGCGCACCGAGGTGGCGAAGATGCTCGGGGAGACGGCGGCGAAGGTCTACGGCTTCGACGTCGCGAAGCTCTCGTCGTTCGTCGCGCAGATCGGGCCCGAGCGCGAGAAGCTCGGGCGTTAGTCTCTTACCGTCTACAGCCTTTTACGACTGAGGTCTCTCGATGGATCGCTATCTCGTGCTCTCCTCTGACGGCCACGTCGGCCTTCCGCCCGGTGGCTACCGCGAGTACCTCGATGCGAAGTACCGCGAGACCTTCGACGCGGCGATGAAGATCCAGATCGCGCGCACCCGTGAGGCCGAGAAGCTCTTCCTCGTGAAGGAGATCAACGAGGAGTGGCGGCGAGGCCGGGATCATCTGCTGAACGGCGCCTGGGACCACGAGGCCCGGCTCGAGGTGGTCGACGGCGACGGCATTGCGGGCGAGGTGCTCTTTCCCGACGGCATTACGGAGATGAACGCGCCGCCCTTCGGCGCGGGGATCGGACTCACGCCGAAGGGCGCGGACCGCGAGCTGCAGTGGGCGGGCGCGCGCTCCCACAACCGCTGGCTCGCCGAGTTCTGTCAGATGGCGCCGGAGCGCCGTCACGGCGTCGCGATCGTGCCGGCGACCTGGGACGTGGCCGAGGCGGTGAAGGAGGTCCGCTGGGCGCGGGCGAACGGGATCGGCTCGATCATGCTGCCCGTCACCTGGGGCGATCACGCGCCCTATCACCACCCCTGCTATGAGCCGCTCTGGGCCGTCTGTGAAGATCTCGGCGTGATCGTCCACTTCCACTCGGGGCCGGCGGATAACGAGCAGTATTTCGGGAGCTGGCCGCCGAATCCGAACGAGCCCCCGCTGCGGGGCGCGATGGGGATCTACGTCTCGGAGGTCGCCTGGTTCGTGGCGCGGCCGCTCACGTTCCTGATCTGGGGCGGCGTTTTCGAGGACCACCCGAAGCTCCGCGCCGTGATCACCGAGGGCACCTCGGCCTGGGTTCCGTCGTATCTCGAGCTGCTCGACCAACGCGCCTCGGACCATCCCGGCAATGCCAAGCTCGGGGACTACAAGAGCCACCTGAAGTTGAAGCCCTCGGAGTATTTCGCGCGCAACATCCGGATCGGGGCATCGCTTCCCCGGCGCGAAATGGATCTGCGCCACCAGATCGGCGTGCGCAACCTGATGTGGGGGAGCGATTTTCCGCATCCCGAAGGCACCTGGCCCGAGACGGC
>JANNQH010000247.1:0-3589 GCA_031400655.1 Deltaproteobacteria bacterium
GCCGCGTTGGCGGCGGCGATCGCCCGGCCCGAGGCCTTCGCGAGCCTCGTGCTCGTGGGCGCCACGGCGGGGATCGCCGATCCGGCGGCGCGTGCCGAGCGGATCGCGGCCGACGCGGCGCTCGCGGAATCGATCCTGCAGGGCGGCCTCGAGCGCTTCGTCGACGCCTGGATGGCGCAGCCCCTGTTTGCGAGTCAGGCGCGGCTCGGCCGCGAGCTCCTCGAGCGGGCTCGCCAGCAGCGCCTCGAAAATCGTCCCCACGCTCTCGCGCAGAGTCTGCGGGGGATGGGGGCCGGTGCGCAGGCGCCGCTCCACGCGCTGCTCGAACGTCATCGCGGCCCGGTTCTGCTCGTCGTCGGCGGCGAGGACGCCAAGTTTTGCGCGATCGCGAGCGAGCTCGCCCGGTCGCTTCCCGATGCACGGGTCGAAGTGATCGAGGGTGTGGGCCATGCGGCGCATCTCGAGGCGCCGGCTCGATTCGCGGCGGTCGTGCAGGCGTTCGTCGAGTCCCTGCGATCGAGGTCCACGACCCGCGGAGCCGCGCCGCGGGCCGTCACCGCGCGCGGAGGGCGCTCATGACGTCGATTCGCCCGGGCAGTGTCGGCGCCTGGATCCTGGCGCTGCGGCCGCGCACGCTACCGGTCTCGCTCGCGCCGGTCGTCGTCGGAACGGCGGTAAGCTATCACCAGGGCGGCCTGCGTATCGGTCCGGCGCTGGCGGCGGCGCTCGGTGCACTGCTGCTCCAGATCGGCTCGAATCTCGCCAACGACGTCTTCGATTTCGAGAAGGGGGCCGACACCGAGGCCCGCATCGGCCCGCCGCGGGCAACCCAGCTTGGTCTGCTCACGCCGCGCGTCATGAAGAGCGGCATGCTGGTCGTGTTCGGCCTCGCCCTGCTCGTCGGCCTCTACCTCACCGCCGTCGCCGGCCCCGCCGTCGTCGCGATCGGCCTCTTCTCGATCGCCGCCGCGGTGGCCTACACCGGCGGCCCCTGGCCCCTCGGCTATCACGGACTCGGGGATCTCGCGGTGTTCGTGTTCTTCGGCGTCGTGGCGGTGACGGGGACGGTCTTCGTCCAGCTGGGCCAGGTTCCCCCGCTTGCCTTCGTAGCGTCGGTTCCAGTCGGCGCGCTCGCGACGGCTATTCTCGTCGTGAACAACCTGCGCGACATCGAGACCGACCGCGCGGCGGGCAAACGCACGCTCGCCGTCCGCCTCGGCCGCCGCGGCGCGCGCGGGGAATGGGCGCTGCTGGTCGGCTCGGCGTACGGGCTGGCGAGCCTCCCGTGGCTCTGCTTCGGTGCGACCGCCTGGGTCCTGCTCTGCTGGCTCACGCTGCCCCTGGCCGGGAAGCTCGGGCGCGTGATCTTCTCGCAGCAGACGGGTCCGCCGCTCAACGCGGCGCTCGCCGGCACGGCCCAGCTCTCGCTCTGCTTCTCGTTGTTATTCGCCGCGGGGCTCTGCGCGTGAGGATCGTGCGCGCGGGGCTGCGCGCGTTCGTGTTGCCCCTGGTCCGTCCGCTCGCGACGGCCCACGGTGCCGTCGCCGACCGGGCTGGCTTTCTCGTCACGCTCGAGGACGAGGCTGGACGCTTCGGCAGCGGCGAAGCGACGCCGCTCCCCGCGTTCGGCGGCGAGCACCTCGCTGCCTGTCGCGAAGCGTTGATCCGCGCGCTCCGGCCTCTCGCCGACGGGTCGCAGCGGACTCTCGACGAAGCTTACGGAGAGCTCGCGGGGGCGACGGGCGGTCAGCCGATTGCGCGGTCGGCGATCGAGTGCGCGCTCGGGGATCTCGCGGCGCAGCGGGAGGGTGTTTCCCTCGCGCGTTGGACTCGAAAGCGGGCGGGCTTGCCCGGCGAGCCGGCCACGCGGATCCGCGCGCAGGCCCTCGTCGCGGGGAGCGATCCCGAGGCGGTTCGGGCCTCGGCACGGCGTGCACGCGAGCTCGGCTTCGAGGTCTTCAAGCTGAAGCTGGCCGTCACGCAAAATGCCCGAGACGGCGCAAAGGCTCTCGAGCGCGATCTCGAGCGGGTCGCCGCATTGCGCGCCGCGATCGGAGCGGAGGCGCGCATCCGTCTCGATGCCAACGAGGCCTGGGATCGCCGCGAGGCTGCGGAAGCCCTCGCTCGGCTCGCGCCGTTCGGGATCGAATTCGTCGAGCAGCCGCTGCCGCGCGGCGATCTCGAGGGGCTCGAAATTCTCGACCGCACGGGGCCGGTTCCGGTCGCCGGCGACGAAGCGCTGCTCGCCCCGGGCGGGCTCGAGGCCTGTTTGTCGCGGCGGAGCGCCGGGATCCTGATCGCCAAGCCCGCCGTGCTCGGAGGGATCACGGCGACGATCGAGCTCGCGGCGCGGGCGCGGGCGGTGGGAATCCGGGTCGTGTTCTCGAATTTGATCGAAGGCCGGGTCGGTCGGGAGCTCGCGATCGCCCTCGCGGCAGCGCTCGCCGGCGGCGTCGATCCGGGTGAAGAGGTGCACGGTCTCGGGACCGCCGAGCTGCTGGCGCGGGACTTCGAGCCGGCGCCCGTGAGTCGCCCTGGGAGCGTGCTCGTTCCCCATGCGGGCGCGGGGCTCGGCGTCTCGCCCGGACCGTGTTGGGCGATCGAGGGAGAGATGCTGGGCGAGCTGCAGCGCTTCGAGGCTCTTGATCCGGTCGCTCGCGCGGCAGACCTCGCCCGCGCGGCGCTCGCCGACGGCGCGCGCTCGACGGGCTGGCTCGAGCGTTTCGCGTCCAGCCATGCCGCGCGCATTGCGCTGGTCTTCGCTGGGCAAGCGTTCTCGTATGCCGCGCTCGCCGAGGCAGCGCGCGGGGCGGGCGAGGGTCTCGCCGCCTGCGGCCTCGTCGCGGGTGACGTCGTGGCGGTGCTGGCGCCGCCCTCCGCCGCGGGTGTCGCGCTGATCCACGCGATGCTCGAGCGCGGAATCGTTCTGCTTCCGCTCAATGCGCGGCTCTCCGAGTCGGAGCTTGCTCACGCCCTCGCCGCCACGCGGCCCGCCGCGCTGCTCGTCTCGCAATCCGCCGACCTTGCACAGGCCGAGCGCCTCGCGCAGGCGACGGGCTGTGCACTGCTCGTCTTCACACCCCCTCGCGATCCGTCGCTGCTGGCGCCTTCGCTCGAACGACGATTGCGCGCCGAGTCGCCCGGCGGCGCGGGTGCGACGACGCTCACGGACGCTGCGGCGCGGGCGGTGACCCTGCGCCGCGACCACGCGGCGCTCGTCCTCCTCACGTCCGGGACGAGCGGCCGCGCGAAGGCCGCGCTGCTCACGCGCGAGAACCTGATCGCGAGCGCCGAGGCCTCGGCTCGCCTGCTCGGAAGCTCGGCCGAAGATCGCTGGCTTCTCTGCATGCCGCTCTTTCACATCGCCGGGCTCTCGATCCTCGTGCGGGCGGCGCTGTCGGGGGCCTGTGTCTTTCTCGAGCCGCGCTTCGACGCGGGGCGCGTGGCAAGCGCCCTCGACGCGAGCCGCATCAGCCACGTGAGCTTCGTGGCGACGACGCTCGAGCAGGTGCTCGACGCCCGCGGTCGCCAGCCGGTGCCCGCTTCGCTTCGGCTGGTGTTGCTCGGCGGTGGGCCCGCCTCCGAGAGG
>JANNQH010000248.1:0-7533 GCA_031400655.1 Deltaproteobacteria bacterium
GCCCCCGACGAAGCGCTCGTCATGCGGGGCAGGCTGCCGGCATGCCGCTTCGCGAACGTGATGCTGTGGAATCGCTACCTGCAGAGCTATGACTACATGAATCGCCGCATCTCGCTCAATCGGCGCCAGATGCATTTCGAGCCCGACGGGAGCTACCGCGTCGTGATCGCCCACCGCGATCCCGGCGTCCGCGACTGGCTCGACTGCGAAGGTCGCACGACGGGCCAGGTCTACTGGCGGATCATGCTTCCCGAAGCCAATGTCGAAACGCCGCAGGCCGAGGTCGTGAAGCTCGCATCGCTGCGGGCCTGAAGGCCTCCGCAGTCCGAGGAGAATCGGTTCGATGACCCCGTCCGTCGCGGTTCGGCTGGCCATGTTGATTGCCTTGCTCGTCGCGATCGTAAGCTGCGCGAGTTCGCCCGTCGCGCCGGTGCCTCCGCCCGAACCGCAGCCGATTGCGGCCGGAAAGCAAGGCTCGCACCCGGTGGTCTTCCAGAAGGCGCTGTTCAGGATTCCCGTCGGAACGCCCCTCTCCGTCACTCGCAATCGAGGTCGGATCGTGTCCGAGAGTCGCTGGGACGGAACCATGCACGCGACGGAGGCCTTCAACGTGTCCGTGACCGACGAGCTGAAGCGGTTCGGCTACGACGTCCGCGACGCAAGCGATGCCGTCTTCACACCCGGATCGACGACCGAGGCGCGCTACCAGATCGCTGCGATTATCCACGGGTTGAACGTGGAGAACGAAATCGAGCGCGTGCCCGGCAACGACGCGATCATGGCGGCCGTCGCGAAGATGGAGGTCGAATTCCAGATCTTCGATACGGTCGCCCGCGAAATGGTGGGCCGGAAACGCGTGGAGGGAAACGGGGTCGATCGGGGCCGACCCGGCTTGCCAATTCCGAAGGCCTTCATCTCGGCCTTCCGCCGCGCGCTGGCCGACCCGGCGTTCGTTCGGCCCCTCCGAAAGAGCGCGACCGGGGATTCGGTGGGCGGACCGTTCGCGGAACAACCCCTGGGCGTTGCGCGCTGCTCCGGGGCGCGCCTACGGCTCCCGACCGACCTAGCCCGTGCACAGGATGCAGTCGTCGAGGTCATCGTGGGCGCGAACCACGGCACCGGAACCCTCGTCTCCTACGACGGTTACGTCCTGACGGCGGCCCATGTCGTCGGCACGCAATCGAATGCCCTGCTCCGCTTCAAATCCGGACTCGAGCTTTCGGCCGAGGTCGTGCGAGTCGACAGCGGGCGCGACGCGGCGCTCCTCAAGGTCCCCGGCCAGGGCCACACCTGTGTCGCGACCGATTCGTCGACGGTCGGCGTCGGGACCGAGATCTGGGCGATCGGCAATTCCATCACCGAGGAGCTCGCCCGTTCCGTGACGCGCGGGGTCGCGAGCGGAAATCGCACGATCCAGGACCGCACCTATCTACAAACAGACGCCGCCGTGAATCCCGGAAATAGTGGCGGGCCACTCCTCGACTCGACTGGACACCTTCGAGGGATCGTAGTCTTGAAGCTCGAAGGAACGGGAATCGAGGGACTCGCCTTCGCCATCCCGATCGCCGACGCGGAAAGCGCCCTCGGTATCGAATGGAAATGACGCGCGACGGCCCGAGGCCGCCTAACGCGCGAGATGCCGCGCCGCTCGTCCCGCGATGAGCGGCAGGTCGAGATAGGTCTTGATTCCCGGTTCCGCCGCGCAGACGTAGGGCACGGCGCTGACGCAGTGCATCGCCGTCGCGACAATGCCGTTGTTGCGCTCGAGGCCCGAGGCGATCGACTCGGGATGCCAACCGTGGAAGGTCAGGTGGGTCTTCGGATCGCCCGTGATCTCGACCTCAAAGCGCTCGCCCTCGGGCCCGAAGGTCCAGGAAAGCGTCGGGTCGCCGTCGGGCAGCGGCTCGAGATGTTCGTCGCCCATGAACCAGTTGACGGCGGCCGTCACGACGGGCTCTCCGCGCACGAGACCCTGCCAGGCGAAGCGTTGGGCCGCGACGAGACCCGGCTGGATCGTCCCGATCGGCGAATCGATTGGCGCCGTCGCGATCGCGATCTCGTGGATCGCCCGCTTCTCGGGGTCGAGGGCGAAGCCGAGCGTGTCGGCCACCATGTCGATCGATTGCATGAAGCCGCCACCGAGGAACTTCAGCATCGGGCTTTGCTTCGCGACCTTCGGCTGCTTGCCGAAGAGCATCATCTCGTGGACGACCTCCGGCGCTCCATAGGTCCGGATGTCGGAGAACTCCTCGGCGCGGACGTGGGTGATGGCGCGGGAGAGACCCGAGACCATCAGCGGGAAGCGCTCGGTGATGCCACCGGGATGGATGCCGGTGCCATGGAGGGTCGATCCGCCGGCGGCGCAGGCCGCTTCGATCGCCTGCGTGTCCTGGCGCTTGGGATAGATCCAACCGAGGGGAGTGACGACGTCGAGGCCTGCGCGCAGGATGCGGATCAGCTCTTTGGGATTTGCCATCAACGGGCTGTAGATCACGCAGTCCGCCTTCAATGCGAGCAGCGCGTCGACGTCGCGGGTCGCGCGCACGCCGATCGGTGCACGGCCGACGAGCGTGCCGACATCCTGGCCGTCCTTCGCTTCAGCATGGACCCAGCATCCGACGAGCTCGAGCTCCGGATGGTCGAGCACGCCTTCGATCGCGGCGCGGCCCACGCCGCCCGTCGCCCACTGGATCACCTTGTAGGTCATCGTATCCGCCTATCTTTTCGTCAAGCGCCGCGTGAGTCGGAGGGCTTTGCCACCTGACCCACCCGACGCCACCCATCGTCGACCTACAGCGCCGGGTACCAGCTTGCGTCGAGCCATGCGCGCACGCTCGCGTCGAGATCCCGGGCCGTTTCCGATTTCGCGGCGTCGGACATCGCTCTCCCCCTGTCTCGCTGGCGGACCGATTCGCCGGGCCGCCCGACCGCGAACGGGCTTCAGTCGCTAGTCGTTTTTCTGATCGAAGAAGAACGCGCGCGCGTTGTCCCGCAGCCACATGCTCCGGACTTCGTCGCTCAGGTCCAGCTGCTCGGCCTCCCCGAGCGTTCGCTGCCATGAGAGAACGGGGTAGTCCGAGGCGTACAGAACGCGATTCTTGCCGCGCGTGCGCATGAAATGCAGCAGCGACTCGGGCAGATACTTCGGCGACCAGGCGGATGTCATGAGCCGCAGATTCTTGTACTTGGTCATCAATCGGACAGCCACTTCCCACCACGGGTCGGCGCCATGAATCATGCAGAGCTTCAGCTCGGGGAAGCGCAGGCAGACGCGGTCGAGATGAATCGGATGCTGCGCTTCGGCCGGCAGCGGCGGACCGGGAATCCCCGTATTGATGCAGATCGGCAGATCCAGCTCGCAGCACTTCGTGTAGAGCGGGTAGTAGACGGCATCGCTCGCCGGATAGAGACCGTCGCCCCAGAAGCTCGGACCGACGACGACCGTCGAGACCGGGTGATCCTTGACGATCGACTCGAGAGCGCGCAGCGTAGGCATCGGCCGGAGCAGATCGAGCCCGCCGATCGCGACGGAGAGTCGGTCCGGGGCCTTCTCCGCATAGCGACGGGCGCGGTCGTCCGCGACCCCGAGCTTCGACGTCATGATCGCGCGCTCGATCCCGTTCGCGTCCATCTGGTCGAGTAACTCGTTCAGCTCGGGACTCTTGAAGAAAGAGTCACCGCCCTTGAAATAGTCTTCCTTGACGCGGACCATCCAGTCCGGCGGCTTCTGGTCACCCAGATCCACGTTGATCAGACAGTCGATCGCTCGCTTGACCAATGGCAGATGTCCTCGCCCGTCGGTTCCGTCGCTCCGGAGCGCGACGATCACCGCAGCACCCGGTTGCCTCGACCACAATATCAAATATCATATTTGGATCAAGCAAACCGGCGCGGTCCGCGCCGCAGGAGGGGCGTCATGCCCGACCCCCGCGTCGTGCTCGAGAAGGATGCCGCGACGCATATCGCCCGGATCACGCTGAACCAGCCAGAGAAGAAGAACTGCTACGACCCGCCGATGCGTCGCGCTATCGGCGAGGCCATGCGCGACATCGCGAACGACGACGACATGAAGGTTCTGCTGCTTCGGGGTGCTGCGTCCATCTTCTGTACCGGCGCCGACATGCAAAACGCATATACCTGGTACGAGACGAAGGGGGACGATCGCCGGCCGAGCCAGCGGCGCAAGATCGCCGTCGACCGCGAGAGCTTCTCCTTCTACCACGACTACATCGGCTTTCCGAAGGCGACGGTGGCGCAGGTGGAGACCTATGCACTCGGGGGCGGATTCGAGCTCGCACTCGCCTCGGACATCTCGGTCGCCAGCCCGGAGACCCGAGTCGGCATGCCCGGCGCGCGATTCCTGGGGCCTGCGATCGGGAACCTCCACCTGTTCTTCCATCGCCTCGGGCCGGTGCTCGCCAAGCGCCTGCTCCTCACGGGGGAGATCATGGCCGTAGCCAACCTCCCGCGGCCGGACGTCTTCACGGAGATCGTGCCGCAGGAGCGAGTCGCGGAACGCGCTGAGGAGTACGCCGCGCAGATCGCCCGAATGCCGGCAGATGGACTCGTCATCGCCAAGGAAGCGTTCCGACTCGTCGAGCAGACACAGGCCTATCAGGGCGAGGAGTCCGCGAGCGTCCTCTTCCATGCCTTCGCGACGAACCTCCGCTTCGAGCAGGACGAGTTCAACTTCGTCCGTGAGCGAAGCCGTTCGGGCGCGACATCCGCTTTCAAGACGCGGGACGCTCATTTCTCGGACGACGACAGCTGAAATGGATTTTCATCTCGACGACGATCAGCAGGCTCTCCAGGAGACCGTGGCCCAGTTCTGCAAGAGCCGGTGGCCGATCGAGGGGCTCGCCGATCGATCGATCCACACCTACGACCGCAGCGCCTGGGCGGAATTCGTCGAGCTCGGATTGCCCGGATTACTGGCACCGGAATCGAGCGGGGGACTCGCGCTCGGCTGTGTCGAGGGCGCGATCGCGTTCGAGCAGCTGGGTCGCCATCTGGTTCCGGGGCCTCTGCTCTGGTCGGCGCTCGCAGCGCTGCTGGTTCCGGAGGTGGCAAATGGCGCGGTCATCGCCACAGGGATCGACGCACGCGCCGACGCGCCCTATCTCGTCGAACATCTCCAGCCCGCCGATCTCGTCATCGTGCTGCGCGCCGAAGGCGTCGCTGCCGTCGAGCGCGAAGCAATCGAATCGACTCCGATCGACGAGCCCTTCGATCCCCTCGCCGCCACCGATGCACTGCACGCCATCCCGGAGGGCCGAGCGATCGGGGGCCGACGCGAGGCCGAGCATCTCACGCGAGTCGGGACCCTGCTGACCGCTTCCCTTCAGCTCGGCATCGCGCAAGCCACTCTCGACGTCGCCGTCGCGTACGCCCTCGAGCGCGAGCAGTTCGGCGTCCCGATCGGCTCCTTCCAGGCGCTCAAGCACATCATGGCGGACATGTACGTCCGAGTCGGCCTGGCGCGGAGCGCGACCTACGCGGCGGCGGCGGTGCTCGACGATCCCGAGGTCGGCCACGTCGTGCGAAGTCTCGCCGGTGCGAAGCTCCTTGCCGGTGAAGCGGCTGTGGACAACGGCAAGGCGGCGGTCCAGGTCCTCGGCGGAATGGGCTTTACCTGGGAGATGGCCCCGCACTTTTTCCTGAAGCGCGCAATCGCTCTGGACTACTGCTTCGGGACACCGCGTCGGCAGGCACTCACGATCAGCGACAGCTATGCGGAGGAGATCGTGTGACCAGAGAATCCGTGCGGGTAGAGATGGCCGACGGCGTTCTCCGGCTCGTGCTCGATCGTCCCGATCAAAAGAACTCGCTCACGCCGGAATCCATCCGCACGCTGATCGAGGCGCTCGAGCGGGTGGCGACGGACGACGGTGCGAGGGTCGTGTCGATCGAGTCGAGCGGGCCAGACTTCTGCTCGGGAGCCGATGTCGTTTTGGCGAACGCCCGCGACGAAGGCGGCGAGCGCGATCGCCCACGCGTCGGCAGCATTCAGCGCCGAACGGCGATCCAGGCCCACCGCCTGATCGACGTCATGACCACACTCCAGCTCCCGATCGTCTGCAGCGTCCGCGGGTGGGCCGCCGGATTGGGCTGCCAGATCGCGCTCGCCGCCGACTTCACGATCGCCGCCGAGAACGCGACCTTCTGGGAACCCTTCATCGCGCGCGGATTCACGCCCGACAGCGGCGCCACCTGGATGCTGCCCCGGCTGATCGGGATCGCCCGCGCCAAGGAGCTTTTGATGCTCGGGGAGAAGATCGACGGAGCCCGCGCAGCCGATTGGGGAATGATCTACCGGAGCGTCCCGGAGCCCGACCTCGACGACGCGGCCAACGCGCTAGTTGCCCGCCTGGCAAGCGGCCCGACGGTCGCGCTCGGACTCACGAAGAAGGCGATCCAGAGCGCCGCCGACGCCTCCCTCGTCGAGGCCATGGCGACAGAGGCTTTCGCCCTGGAGCTTTCCTCGCGCAGCGAGGACTTCCGGGAGGGGCTCGCCTCCTTCCGCGAACGCCGAAAACCCGAATTCAAGGGCCGCTAACCATGACATACGAGACCATTCTCTACGAAGTGAAGGATCGCACGGCGGTCATCACGTTCAATCGACCCGACCAGCTGAATGCATTGAGCCCCCGGATGGTCGAAGAGCTCCGCCAGGCCTACGCCGCTGCGGAAGCGGACGAGAAAGTCTGGACGCTGCTGATCACGGCGAACGGCCGCGCCTTTTGCGCCGGGGCCGATGTGTCGGAGATTCCGGCGGATGGCCGCGTCCTCTATCCCGCCGCCCCCTACCTCTCGACCTATCCGCAGTGGGAAGCGCCGCAGGAAGCCACGCCGCCATTCCGATCGATGACGAAGCCCGTCATTACGGCGGTGAACGGAATCTGCTGCGGCGCAGGACTCGATCTGCTGACGACGGGCGACATTTCGATCGCCTCGGACCGAGCCCAGTTCTTCGACCCCCACGTGAGCATCGGACTCGTCTCGGGGCGCGAGTCCGTTCGCCTCGCGCGCGTGCTGCCGACGGGGATCGCGATGCGCATGGCGCTGATGGGCAAGCACGAGCGGATGAGTGCGCAACGCGCGTACGAGCTCGGGCTCGTCTCCGAGGTCGTCCCGCACGAGCAGCTGCTGGGCCGTGCCCTCGAGATCGCCGCGACGGTCAACCGAAATGCACCCCTTGCCGTTCGTGGAACGAGACTCGCCATCCGCAAAGGGCTCGACCTGCCGCTGCACGAGGCGGAGATCCTCGCTGAAGCCTTCCGCGAACGCGTCGTGCGAACGAACGACGCCAAGGAAGGGCCGGCAGCGTTCGTGGAGAAGCGTGATCCGAAGTGGACCTGCTCATGAGCAGTCGCTTCGAGACGATCCTCTACAAGGTTTCCGACGACAAGGTCGCGACCCTCACGCTGAATCGCCCGGAGGTCATGAACGCCTTCAATCGCAAGATGTGCGAGGAGATTCGAATCGCCTGGCGGATGATCAAGGACGATCCCAACGTGAATGCCGTCGTCCTTC
>JANNQH010000249.1:0-4114 GCA_031400655.1 Deltaproteobacteria bacterium
CTGCTCGACGTCGGGCTATGGACAGGACGGCCCGGCCTCGGGCTGGGCGGGCCACGACATCAACTATCTCGCGATGTCCGGTTACCTCGCCTGCAGCGAGCCGCGCGCGGACGCTGGGCCGCCGATTCCCGGTGCGACGATTGCCGACAGCGCCGGCGGGGGCATGCACGCGGTCGTCTCCATTCTTGCGGCGCTTGTCAAGCGCGGTGTGACGGGGGAGGGCGCCTTTCTCGACTGTGCGGCGGCCGAGGGCATGCTGTCCCTGATGTCGCTGTCGGTCGACCAGTACCTCGCAGAGGGCGAGGTCGCCGGGTCGCGCCAGGTCCTGCTCACTGGGCGTTATGCGTTCTACGATCTGTACGAGACGAAGGACGCGAAGTGGGTTTCGGTGGGTGCCATCGAGCCGCATTTCTACCGGAATCTCTGCGACCGGCTCGGCCTCCCGCAGTACCGCGATAAGCAGTACGCCGAGGCGGAGCAGGACGAGATTCGCGCCGCCTTCCGCAAGGCCTTCGCGACGCGGACCCGCGACGAGTGGACGCAGGAGCTCGCGCCAAACGATACATGCGTGGCGCCCGTGCTCACGATTCCCGAGGTCACGGCAGAGCCTCATTGGCGCGCGCGCGGTCTCTTCATGAAGGCCGAGGACGAAAAGCGCGGCGTCTTCGAGCAGCTCTCGCCCGTCCTGGCAGGGGCGGTTCGCGAGCATCCGCAACACACGGTGCGCAGCGGCGACGAGACCGACAGCGAGGCGCTGCTCGGGCTCGCCGGCCTGCGCCCCGACGAGATCGCCAAGCTTCTGTCCGAGGGCGCAGTCGAATGACCCGCCCCCGGCACGAGCTCACAAAGAACTAACACTTGTAAAGAGGGAGAGAGAGATGGCTGCCGAGTCCGCCGCGGACCTGCCCGAGGAAGTGCGCTCCTGGATCGAGAAGGAGCGGTACACGGAGAAGACGACGTTCCCGATCGAGATGGGCTACGTGCTGACGACCCTTTCGGCGACCCAGAACGGGAACCCGCTCTACTGGGACGAGAAGGTCGCGCAGGAGGTGACCGGCGGGCCGATCACGTTGCCCACGATGGTCTCGGTCTGGTTCCGGCCCCACGACTGGTCGCCGGGCCGGACGGAGCCGGCCGTGCCACTCCAGCTGCATTTCGACCTGAAGGCGAAGCTCGCTCTCCCCGAGGCCGTCATGAGCGACAACACGATCATCTTCGGCGAGCCGATCCGGCCGGGCGACATCCTGACGACGACCCAGATCCTGTATTCCGTCTCGCCGCTGAAGACGACGAAGCTCGGCACCGGCCGCTTCTGGGATTTCGGCGTACGGACCGTGAACCAGCGGGGCGAGCTGTGCGCGGAAGAGCGCTACACGGGCTTCGGCTACAACCGCAGCTAGCGGATTAGAACTAACGGACGGGCTCGAATGAGCCGCCAGGCCGCTGCGTGCGGCCGTAGGGAGTGAATCATCATGGCAGCGAACCTGATGCTCAGCGATGTGAAGGAAGGCATGGACCTGCCGATCCTCGAGAAGGCCGTGAAGCCGGTGACGGTCGTCCTCGGCGCGGTGGCGAGCCGCGACTGGCGCCCGCAGCACCATGACTACAAGTTCGCGACCGGTAACAACGGCCTCGACGACATCATCATGAACACGCCGAATCTCGCAGCGTGGTTCGAGCGCTACCTGACTGATTGGACCGGGCCGAAGGGCCGCCTCGGCCGGATCAAGTTCCGCATGAAGGACTCGATCTACCCGGGCGACACGATGCATTTCGCGGGCAAGGTCACGAAAGTGACCCCCGGCGCGAAGGGCACGGCCTGGGTCGACGTCTCGATTGAGCTGACGGCGGGCGCGAAGCAGTGCGTCGGGTGCGTGGCGCGCATCGCCGTGCCCGAGTCGCCGGAGGCGAATCCCTGGAAGCTCAAGGGCGACGACTGGAAGCCCTGAGCGACGGGTTCCGCAGGTAGGCCGATAGAGGGAGCGTCAAAGCATGGATCTCGACTTCACCGAAGAGCACGGAATTCTCCGCGACATGGTGCGCACGCTCTGCGCCGAGCACGCGACCGTCGAGGTCGTGCGCGCCTTCGAAGACGACGCTCGCGGCTATCCCGACGGCCTGTGGAAGCAGCTCTCCGAGCAGGGCCTCGTCGGGATCCTGATCCCCGAGTCCCACGGCGGCGGTGGCCAGACGCTGCTCGAGGCGGCGATCCTGCACGAGGAGCTCGGCCGCGCGCTCGCACCGACGCCGCACCTCGAATCGGCGGTACTCGCGGCCGGCGCGATTGCACGGGCGGGGAGTTCGGAGCAGAAAAGTGCTTGGCTCCCGCGTATCGCGTCGGGCGACGCGATTCTGACGCCCGCCTGGCTCGAGCCCAAGGGCTCGTTCTCGGCCAAGGGCGTTGCGCTGCGCGCGACGAAGGACGGCGACGGGTTCGTTCTCTCGGGCAGCAAGATGCACGTCACCTTCGCCCGCGCCGCCGACCGTCTGGTCGTGCTCGCGCGGGTCGGCGACAGCGAGAGTGAAATCGATCTCTTCCTCGTTGATCCGCAGGCCGCGGGCGTCACGCTGTCGCAGCGGCATAACCTGGGCTCGCAGTCGGTCTACCGGGTCGATTTCGAGAAGGTCCGCGTCTCGGCCAAGGATCGCATCGGGGCGGCGGGCTCGGGCTGGGCGACCTGGCAGGACGTCATGCTCGACGGTTGTATTCTCGCGGCGGCGCAGGCGGCCGGGGGCGCGCAGCGAGCGCTCGAAATCACGGTCGAGTACGCGAAGACGCGGCAGCAGTTCGGAAAGGTGTTGGGCGCCTTCCAGGCGATCTCGCACTACCTGGCGGACGGGGCGACCCAGATCGCGGGGGGCTCGACGCTGGTCTACGAGGCCGCGTGGACGCGGTCTGTCGGCAAGGACGTCTCGCGACTCGCGCCGCTCGCGAAGCTCTTCATGTGCCACGCGTTCCGGGACGTGACGGCGATGTGCCAGCAGGTCTGGGGCGGGGTTGGATTCACGATCGAATATGACATCCAGCTTTATTTCCGACGGGCAAAGCAGCTGCAGATGTCGTGGTGGGATGAGCGGGAGCTGTCGGAGCTGGTCGCGATCGAGGTGTTGGATCGGCCTGCGGCGGGCGCTCGCGCGTGATCGAGATTCGCCGATGCCTCGCCTGGCCCCCCAACATAGATCCGCGTGATGGGCTTGGAATGATGCTCGTCGTTCTATGCGGTTTCGCTCACAGTGCCTTGCCTGCTCGCCGCGGGCGTCGCCGCTCGGCGAGGTAACGCTTCCGGTCGGATGCCAGCAATTCGTCGAGCGCCTTGCGGAGCAGGGCTCGAAGCTCCCGTCGGAAGGGGTACCGGGGATTCCAGGTGTAGAGGCGCGTCTTCCCCTTCAGCGCGCTCACCAGGGCGCCTGCCCTCTCCAGACGCTCGAGTTGACGTTGGGCCATGTTGAGCGACAGGCCCTCGAAGGTGCGGGCGATCGCCCGTGGCATAGCCCTCTTCGTACTGCTCCAGGCAGAGCAGGACCTTCTCGGCACTGGCATCCATGTGGGGACCAATGGCCGGTCTCGCGCCACTCTGCAGGGTGCTCGCGCAGGGAGCAGTTTTCTCTGGATTCGAGCAGGTAAAGTGCACGCCCGATATCAGCGGACATTAGGTGTCCATCGAGTTTGCGAACGATCCGCGGGGCGTAGGAAGAAAAGACTGCCTTTTCCATACCCCCGGTAAGGCGCAATATGTCACCTGGACCACTCCAAGGCCCGTCCGGGAGTTCGTAAAGCCTGGTCTGCGGCGGCAGGCTCCCCCTGGTAGTGGTGGATCAGCAAGGCAGCGAGCCGGCAAGCGCGGCCCGGCCGTCCCGATAACGGCACAATTCCTCCTGAATCCGCGCTCGACTCGTCCGGTTTTCGATTGATCAGTCGCCTGGAGATCGAGTAGTCTGCGAAAGGCAGTGTCGTGCCGGCCGACCGCCTCGGACCGTTGAGCTTATGCGAAAGATCCCGCATCAAAACCGACCTACCCGAGCCCGACGAACGGCGAAGATTTCAGCTGTCACCGGATCGTCTCTTCGACCGTGAGAAGAAGCGTGGATCGAAAGGAATCTCCATCATGCCCCC
>JANNQH010000250.1:0-29985 GCA_031400655.1 Deltaproteobacteria bacterium
GATTTTGCCGGGCTGTTCGTGCAACATGACGGCCTCCCTTCCGCAATGGAATCCTCGAATCCGCGAACGTTTCAACGATCGGTGTCTGAGATGCCCGCTTGAGTGTTATTCGTGCAATCTTGCAGCAGGGATGGAATGCAGTTCAGACTGCGATCCAGCGTCGGCCGGCCTGAGGAGAAACGCCGACGAGCGTCTCAGGATGGGTGCCCCGGGTCCACGGGAGATTCCCCGACGAGTGGGTGGGGAGCACCGGGCAGATCTGCGCGGGCCCCGCTATCAGCGGACGCGGGGCGCAGGCCTGTCGGCGGCGGCGAGCGCCGCGGCCCCGGAAGTGATGCGGGACCGGCTCGATCCGGGCGATTGCGGAGGGGCAGTCGGGAGAAGATCCCGGGTCGCGCGCTCAGGGATTGGTGGCGAGCGCGTCGGGACGGTTCTTGACCGTGTATTCGAGGCGGTCGGTGAAGACCTTGATGGGGGCCCATTCGGGCAGCTCCGACATGCGGGGCATGCCGAGGGTCATCGCTCCGGTCGGGTCGATGACCCAGGGATCTTCCGGATCCTCGAACCAGAGCGTCACCATGTGGTGTTGGCCATCCGAGGGCCGGACGACGATCGCGCGGTAGACCTCAGTGTCGGCAAAGCCGAGGTCGCGGAGCGCATGGAAGACCAGCAGCTCGAGGCCGTCACAGTCGTCGCCGCCACGGGCCAATGTCTCCTCGAAAGTCGCCCAGTGGTCGACAGCGCCGTCTTCGCGGTAGACCTGCTTCGCCTCGGCCTGGATCCACTCGGCGACGTCCGCGGCCATGGCGCGCTTGCGCTCGGCGCGGAATTGGAAGTACTTCGCCCGCAGTCCATGCTCATCGCGCTGGTCGCTGGGCAGCTTCCGATTGGCTTCACTCCAACCGGCGGACTCGACGGCGGGACCGCTCTCGAGCGGCGCCAACAGCTCGGCATCGAATCGCTCGCGGCGCTGCCAGCCCTCGATCTTCGGGCTCCAGACGTCGTCCGGAGTCGGAATCTCGAAATAGCTCGCCGTCAGGCCTTCGGACTGCTGCGGCGCGATCCCGGCGCAGCCCATTCCAAGGCCGAGCAGGAAGGCAGCTGCCCCCGGCGCGATGCAGAGGGTACGTCGACGGCGAGCCGATCGGGTCCACATGACCTCGATATCGGTCGCGTGCCATCGGAAATGAAGATGCGCGCTGCGAGTGTGCGGAGAGACCGGGCAGAGCCCTGGAATCACCGGAGGTCTGCGCCTGGCCGATCACCGACAGTCGATCACCGCGCAAGGCCGCAGGCCGGATGCAGATCTGCGGCACTAGCCCGGGATCATGATGCCTTTTTCGTCGGCAAGGCGAACCAGCGTGAAGAGCACGACGAAGAACAGGATCATCATCGGAATTCCGCCGAGGACGTAAAGCCAGGATCCCAGGTCCCCGTTGATCCCGGGTCCATCCTCGTTGATCGGCTTCCGCTCATGCTGGGAATCGGACATTCCTGGCTCCTCTTTGTTCGAGCAGGCCCACGTTAGCCCCTGAGGCGGGTCTCGCCATGCCGCAAATCGTCTAGTTCTCGCTGGATGGGGTCGGCGGCGGGCTCGACGCGACCACCCGCCACGCGGCAGGGACTCCGGCCAGATCCGCCTCGATGCGAAGGTCGCGCAGCGCCTTTTCGGCAATGTCGAGGGCTTCGCGATTGCGCTGGAGTTCCTGGCGGAGCTTGAACGAGAGCGGGGAGGTCGATTGCTCGCCCGAGGCGCCGGGCGGTGCGACCGACCATTGACTCGCTCCGCCGGTCTCGGCCATGCCGTCGAGCTCCCGGCGCGTCTCCGCCAGGGAATCGCGGGCGTCGCCGATGGCCTGCTCAGCGCGGGAGAACCGCTTCTTCCACTCGTCCTCAGACACGCCGGCCACCGGGCGCGCCGCCTCTTTCGTCTCGAAGTCGCTCGGCAGCCTCAGGAGCTCGTCGAGGCCGGGCTCCGCCGCCGGTGTCTCGGCCCGGGCATCCGTTGCTGCGGCAAGCCACGAGGCCACCACGACCACCACCACCATCCACCCGGGCCCTCTCCGGCCACGCCAGCGGACGTCGAAGTTCCGTCGCCCCCGAATACCCATCGCCAGTCCTCCGTGCCGAGCTCCGCCACACGTTCGATCCGAAAGAGACCCGCCGCAACACGATAGCGGACACGGTCCCGTCGGAATCGCCGGTCCCATTCGACCAATCCGAGGTCAAGGGCCACCCGGAACGGCCGATACGAGTCGCGATCGTCCCGACCGCATGGCCAGCAGGCCCGCGGAGTCCAGCTGTAAAGGAACGCCGATGGAACGGGAAAAGCTCTTCCGGCTGCTCCGACTCGGTCTCGAGAAAGGTGCTTCCGACATCCATTTCCAGGTCGGATACCTCCCGCTCTACCGATTCCACGGCGAGCTCGTCGAACTGCGGTACAAGGTTCTCACGCCTCAGGACACGGAAGAGATCGTCCGCATCCTGATCGAGAACGATCCGCTCGGCCAGGATCTCGACTTCAACGAACGAGACCTCGCCTTCGAGCTCCCCGGCGAGGGCCGATTCCGCGTCAACATCTCGCGCCAGCGACGTTATTTCAATGTCGTGCTGCGGGTGATCCCGCTCCAGATCAAGACCTTCGCGGACCTGAACCTGCCGACCGTGCTCGGCGACATCGCGCAGGTGCGCCGGGGTCTCGTGCTCGTCACGGGTCCGACCGGTATGGGGAAATCGACCACGCTCGCGGCGATGCTCAACGAGGTCAACCGCCTCCGAAAGAGCAAGATCGTGACGGTCGAAGATCCGATCGAGTTCGTCTTCACCCACGATCGCAGCATCATCACGCAGCGCGAGATTGGCACCGACACCGCCTCGTTCCCCGACGCCCTGCGCGCCGCACTCCGCCAGGATCCCGACGTCATCATGGTCGGCGAGATGCGCGATCTCGAGACCGTCGATACTTCGCTCAAGGCCGCCGAAACCGGTCACCTCGTCTTCTCGACGATCCACACTGCGGACGTCGCCTCCACGATCAACCGCCTGGTCTCGTTCTTCCCGACCGAGGAACACCTCCAGGTCCGTGCGCGTCTGTCGGACAACCTCCGGGCGGTGGTCTCGCTGCGCCTGCTCATCAACAAGAAGCAGAACGGCCGGGTCCCGGCCGTCGAGGTGATGCGGTCGACGCGCTCGATCCAGGAATGCATCAAGGATCCCGCACGCACCCACGAGATCACGGATCTGATCGCCCGCGGCCGCAGCGAGCGGATGCAGACCTTCGACCAGCACCTGTTCGACCTGCTCAAGGCCAACAAGATCACGATCGAGGAGGCCCTCAACACCGCCTCGAACCCGACGGACTTCCAGACCCGCCTCGAGATGGAGGGTCTGCTCCACGACGACGGCGAAGTCGATGCGAAGCCTGAAGCGCTCTTCGACATCGAACCCGACGAACGGTTCTAGTGAGGCCGCCCCCGATGGAAACGCGAAAAGGGACGGCCGACGAGGATCGCCTGGTGCGATCCCTGCGCATCACGGCGAGCCAGACTTCGGGGCTCGCGGGTGGCGGTGCCACCCTGGTGTTCAGCGCACCCGACGCGGCAGGTGCCGGGGCACGGCTGCGCGCCGCGGCCGGCTTCCGCGTCGCCGACGAGGCCCGCAAGCTCGCCAGCCAGATCGAGAAGCTGGTCGAAGAGACACTCGCGCAGGGATTGCCCCGGAGCGGTCCGCTCGAGGGCCCGCTGGCCGCGCGCGGTGGATCCGCAGGCATTCTCGCGATTCCGATCGTCGCGCGACAACGCACAGTGGGCGTGCTCGCTGTGGCACCGACCGCCCCCCTCTCGACGGACGCCCGCGAAGCGATCGAGACGCTCGCGTGGGCGGCGGGCTGCCAGATCGATCACCTGACGCTCGCGGCGGAATGCGAAACCCTTTCGCGCACGGCGACGCCCCAGGGCGCTGTGCCCATCGAACAGAGTGACGAGCTGCTGCGGCTTTCCGAGGAGCTCTTCGCCCAGGACATCGAGCTGCTCCGCAGCAACGAGAAGCTCGGCAAGATCGAGAAGCTCAAGAACGACTTCATCGAGAAGATGTCGCGCGAGCTGCGCACGCCCCTCAACAGCATCATCGAAGCGACGATCACGGTGCTCTCGAGCGAGCATGAGAACCTCTCGCCCGCCTCACGCCAGACCCTGCGCAGCGCCCTCGACGAGGGCACCGCGTTCCAGCGGACCCTCCAGAACATCCTCGACCTCTGGCGCCTCAAGCAGAACGAGCTGCCGATCGAGATCCAGGAGCTGTCGGTTTCCGACGTGATCGACGAGACGATCTTCAGCGTCCAGGACGGGCTGCGCGACAAGCCGGTGGAGATCCAGAAAGAGATTCCCGAGCCGATCGCGAAGATCCGCACCGACCTCGGAAAGCTGAATCTGATCCTGTTCCACGTACTCGACAACGCCGTTAAATTCACCGAGCGCGGCACGATCAAGATCGGCGCGCGGCTGGTGGGCACGAAGCTCCACTGCTGGGTCGATGACACCGGGATCGGCATCTGCGCCGACGACCAGCGCTGCATCTGGAACGAGTTCTATCAGGTGGATGATCGCGCGACCGCGCGCTATCGCGGGGCCGGTCTCGGCCTCACGCTCGTCCATGATCTGCTGACTCTGCTCGAAGGGGATTCGATGCTCATGAGCGAACCCGGGGTCGGCACGCGCATCGAGTTCAGCCTGCCGGTGACGCTCGTCTAGGACGACCCGCTTCGCGGCCCTCGATCAATCTTCGCTGTCGTCTTCGAGCTCATCGTCCCAATCGATGCTCGAGCTCGCCTTGCCCGCATGAGAAGCCGCCTGAGGAGGCGCGGCGGGCGTAGCGGGCGCGGCCGGGCGCGGCGCGGGACGCGGAGGCGCAACGACGACCGGCGCGATACGGGCCGGCGGCAGCTCGACCGTCCCCGGCTTGACGAGCCCCGCGGCGATCTCGCGCAGGCTCATCACGATGTCCTTGTTGTCGTCGGAAGTGAGCAGCGGTCGCGCGCCCTTCTTCAGCTGCTTGGCGCGAATCGAAGCCATCCGAACCAGGTGGAATCGGTTCGGGACCTTCTCCATGCAATCTTCGATCGTGATCCGGGCCATGCGTCCTCGCTTGGATGAGTCGAAGGGAGCTAGCGGCTGCGCCGAAAGCGCGCGCACTCTAGATCAGTCCCAAGACGAAGGAAACCCCGGCTAGTCATCCCAGCCGGGGTCCCTTGACCTCAAGAAATCAGCCCTCTTCGAGGGCCGATCCGTAGTGGCTCCCATCCGCCTGCGCCGTTGGGCGCCACGGACGAGAAGTCGACTACTTTTTGGCGGCCTTCTTGCGCGTCGCCTTCTTTCTCGTGGCCTTCTTCTTCGTGGCCGCCTTCTTGGTGGCCTTCTTCTTGGTGGCCTTCCGCTTGGAGGCCTTCTTTCGAGCTGCCATTACTGGGTTTCCCCCTTTATCAATCGCTCGTTTCGTTCCGGTCTATGCCCACACGTCAGACGGGGTCGGATCCACTCCGCTCCCGTCCTGTCACCTCGGCGCGGACCTTCAACCCACCTGGGTCTTGGGTCCACCATGATGAGCCGAGATCTGCGTCCACCCACTCTCCGTTGCTGAAGAACCGGTGGGGCGAAATCTCGTGCAATCACTCCTCGGTTGCGGTCCCTTTCGGGATCACGCACAGGCAACTTGAAGGAAACAAACAATCCTTCGTGTATCAATCCGCAACGATAGAGCGTTTGTTGCGACTCAGATAACAACACGATGCAAACGTCGTCAAGAGAATTCGCCAAAAAAAACGGCGAGATGGATTCTCATCTTGCGATCGACGAGACGCATTTTCGTCGGAGAAGTCGCGCCGCGGAGTGTTCGGATGACAGTCCACGAGCACCGCCGTCATGCGATCTCAGCGCGGGAACAAGCATGAAAATGCAGGGGAATAGAGCGCTCCCAGCATTCGCGGAGCGGCGGGAAACGACGGTTTGCGGAGCGCATGGGAGCGCTCCAGACAGCCCAAGCCAGCGGGCGCGAAAAGCGCGCACCCGCGCACGCCGATTCATATCGTCGCAGGGCGCGCGAGACGGTCTGGGATCGCATCAACGACGGCAGGGAACGGGGAAGCGCTGCGACCACGCCGATGCGCGAATCGCAGCGCGACAGGGCGCGGCGGAAGCTACTTCTTGTGCCGAGCGCGCTTCAAGAGCTTCCGCTGCTTGTGCTTTCGCATCTTCTTGCGGCGCTTCTTGATCACACTACCCACTGGAAGTCTCCCTGCTCTGCGCGGACGCGCCGGGCTGGTTTCGAGGTCTCGTCTGGCCGCTCGCACCGCACCCGGTCGAGCGAATGAATGAAGTCGGGTTCTTGAGCGCGAGGACTTTTAGGGGCTCGCGCTCGCCGTGTCAAGCGAATCACTGCCCTCTCCGCCCGCGTTGGACCCGGGAGATCCCCACGGGCCCCCGACTTCAAACGCCGAGCAGCCGGTCGACGAAGAGACTCCGGACGCTCCCGAGCATGCGGTTCACGAGGTGTCGCCGGGGCAGGAAGGGCACGATCGGGAGGCGTCGCATCCCGAGGTCTGCGATCGCATCCCGAATCGCCGCATGGCCTGGATCGATCATCTGGCCGCGGCGCAGATAGCGCAGCGCCTCGGGCCGGCGGCCGACCGCAAGATAGACCCGGGCCAGGTTGAGGTAAGCCTCGGGATTGAAAAATTCCTGCTTGGCGGCGGATTCACAAAGCGTGCGCGCTGCTTCGAAATCCCGCTCCGAGAGCGCGACCACCAGACCGAGCGAGGAGCGGATCTGCGCATGATCGGGTGCCAGGGCCTGAGCCTCGCGCAGGGAGGCGAGCGCCGATTGGAGATCGTTCGAGTGCAGCTGTTGCCGCCCGCGTTCAAAGGCTTCACGTGCCTTCGCGCCGAGCTCAGCGCGTCCCGCAGTCGCTCGCGCCTGTAATTCTTCCCCGTCCTCTCGCATCCGGGCCGACGCCTCCCCCATGAGCCGAGACGGACCCCGGGCTCGGCGGACCTATCGGATCGTGGCGTGCGCGTCCGAAGCGAAAATTTCCGCGCGGCGACAGTGGATCCATCGACTGGAACGAGCACGAGGTGGGAGCCGGGCGAGTTGCCGGCCGGGCATCAAACTCTTGCCGCCTCGGCGCGCATGCGCGACCTCGAAGCGGGCGACCGGGATCCGATCTATGTGCTCAGAATTCGATGATCTCGAGGATGTAGCGCTTTTTTTCCTTGCCACTCGCGGCGGCCATCAGCGTTCGGATCGCGGAGGCATGCGCCCCGCCCTTCCCGATCACCTTGCCGAGATCCTCTTTCGATACGCGAAGCTCGAGGACGTGCGCGTGATCACCCACGACCTCCTTGATCTGGACCTCATCGGGGCGATCCACGAGCGCCTTCACGATGTCTTCAATCAATTGCTTCATCAAAATTGGATCCCCCGCTCGGTGTCGCCCGCCAGAAATCGTTGTTGGATCCGATGAAGTCGTTTCTTGCGCGCGGATCGAGCCAACGTGCTCCCGTGGGGATTGGCGGAGCATCCTGTCTGATTGTGACGCGCGCAACAGGTGAAGCCCCCTCAACCCGGTCTTTTGTCCCCGAGCGTGGCGAGTCAAAGTCCGAGCGGTCGGGACGCGAGTGTCTGACGAACCGTCCTGTCGAAGTGGACTCAGGCGACTCCGCGCAGTGCCGTGAGCGCGCGATCGATCGCGGGCGGCGGACAGGCTTGCGCTGCCATCGTCGCTGCGGGCACACCGAGACGGACGAGGCGTGTGCTCTCGCTGATCCGAGTCGCATTGCGGAGCACGCGGTCGAGCATCCGCTCATCACAGAGCGGCAGCACCGCATGGCTCACGAGCTCTTCCGCTGCGTCACAGGGATCGAGCAGCTCTCGATAGGTCGACTCCGATTCATCGAGGCAGCGCAGCTCGAGGACCCGAGCGTCCGAACCGAGCCGCTCATCCATTCCGCCGCACCAGGGCGTCCGATAGACGCGGAGCCCCGCCCCTTCCTCCCGCAGCACGAGCGTCTGGCGCCCCAGCAGCGATGGGGTCGCAACCCGCCAGCCCTGCGTGGCCACCGAATCGATGGCCCCGAGCGCAACCTGTGCACCGACGCCTTGGACCAGCGCCCGGCCGCTCACACACAGCCCGCCGCGCGCCACGGTTCGCTGCAGCACGATCCACTCGTCGAGGCCGGCGCCGAGCGGATACCGCCGCTGCGCGGCCCACTCGGGACACTGGACCACCTCTCCGACGCGGAAGTCGGCGTCGAAGAGTGCGAGCTGTTGACGCTTGCCCGCCCGCGACAGACCGACCAACCAATCCTCACCACGCCGCGCCACTTCGAAGCTGAAGGCACCGAGGGAATAACGCTCGCCGGCGAGGTCGACATCCGATAGACCCGCGACCCGCAGACCGACGTGGACCTCGGGCTCGCGCGGGGGACACGAAAAATCCTGGACCACACTCTCGGGCCAATCCCATTCGCACGTCTCCGGCACTTCGAGCCCGATCTGAATGCCCGCGATCGTCAGTCCACGCAGCCGCGTCCGACCCATTCGATTCCCTGCCTCTCTGCGGTGAAATTCGCAGCCCGAGCAGCACATGAAATCGCTCGGGCACCCCATCACCAATCGGCAACTCACCGGCAATCTTGAGTCCGGCTCGCGAATCGATCCGATCGGGCGCGAGCCTGAAAAAGGACTTCGAGCGGCTGGCGGGCGACCCATCGGTCGCATTCGGGGTAGATCACCGGGGGGAATTGGGGTAATCCCTTCTCGCGCCGCGAGCAGGAGCGCTCCCCATGGCCCAATCGGTCGTCACGACCCGCATCCTTCGCCGACTGCTGAAGTCGGGGGCCCATTTCCGCGCGGAGAAGCTGCTCGAGCGGGTCCACCCCGCCGATCTCGGCCCGATCCTGAAGGACCTGACCCCAGACGAAATCCGGATCGTGATCGATCTGCTCTTCAAGCACCGCAGAGCGGCCCGCATGCTGCGCGAGCTGCCGCCGGAGATGCTGCCCGAGATCATCGAGGCCGTGTCCGACCAGCGCCTGGCGGATGTCCTGAACCGGCTCGAGATCGACGACATGCTCGAGCTCGTGGGCGCCCTGCCCGAGAACCGGCGCGACGTCGTCCTGCAGCATCTTCCGCCCGCGCGCCGCGAGGAGCTGCGCCACGCCGGACTCTACCCGCCGCATAGCGCGGGCCGGGCGATGACGACGAACTTCGCAGCCCTCGACGAGAAGATGACCGCCCAGGAGGCGATCGATTCGTTGCGGGCGATGAGCCTGAATGCGGGCGACGCCGTCCTCTATCTCTATGTCGTCGACGAGCTGAAACGCTTGACCGGTGTCGTCCCGATCCGCCGCCTCGTCACCGCTCGCTCGGACACGCCGGTCCGTGAACTCGCGATCCGCGAGATGATCTCCACCCCGCCCGATGCCGATCAGGAGGAGGTGGCAAAGCTCGTCGCCCGCTACGACCTGCTCGCCATCCCCGTGACCGACATCGACGGAACGATGCTCGGCATCATCACCGTCGACGACGTGATCGACGTCATCACCGAAGAGGCGACCCAGGACATCTACAACCTCGCCGGTCTGTCCGAAGAGGACCGCATCTTCACGTCGGCCCGCGTCTCGATCCGCAAACGCCTGCCGTGGATGCTCGTCAATCTGGTCACGGCCTTCTCCGCCGGGGCGGTCGTCGGGCTCTTCCAGGGAACGATCGAGCACATGGTCGGGCTCGCGATCTTCCTGCCCGTCGTGGCTGGTGTATCTGGCAACGGCGGCATCCAGACGCTCACGGTCATCACCCGCGCGATCGCCCTTGGTGAAATCGAGTTCTCGAGCGGCCTGCGCGCCGTCGGCAAGGAGATGTGGGTCGGCCTCGTGATCGGGAGCGCGGCTGGCGTGCTGAGCGGGGCCGTCGCCTATCTCCGCCACGACAATCCCTGGATGGGCCTCGTGCTCTTCCTCGCGATGGTCGTGACGATGGTGACAGCGAGCCTGGTGGGCGCGGCGGTGCCCCTGATGCTGAAGGCCCTGCGCCAGGATCCCGCCGTCGGATCGAGCATCCTGGTGACCTTCGCGTCGGACAGCCTCGGCTTCTTCTCGTTCCTCGGGATCGCGACGCTGCTGCTCGATCGCCTCGGCTGAGGCGATTTTTTCCTGCGCAGCGACGGGCGCGCGCGTGACTCAGCGCTGCGCTGGCGCGAGGGCGTAGGTCCCTTCCAGGTGGTCGACGATCGATTCCCAGCCGGTGTGCTCGGTCCCGCTGTTGGGGTCGATGAGGTGCGGCAGCTCGCCGCTTCGCAGCTCAGCTTCGGCACCGGATCGGCGCGCGCTGCCCGGTGCGGCGGGGCGACTGTGATAGGCGAGCTCGAGCTCGCAGAGCACCTCTCGAGCCAGACGGCTCTCGGGCTCTGCCTCGTAGCCGTACAGGACGAGCGGTAGCGCGGGTCTGCGCGACGGCCGCGCCCGGCTCCCGGCGGTCCCGCGTCCGAGTCCAGACGTCAGCAGCGCAAGCGTCGCGAAGGCGCGAGGCCCCGCGCTGCCCGTTGATCCAGGTCGGCCGTACGTACGCTCGAGATAGCTTACGATCTCGCTCGACTCGTACATCCGGCAGTCGCGATTGGGATCGACGAGGAACGGGAATTGCTGCTTGCCGCCCAGCGCTTCCAGCTCGTCGCGATAGCGCCGTCCACCTTTCGGACACGGTCGGATCACCGCCTCGAGATCGAGGCGCGTGAGCGCCTCGCGGACGCGTCGACAAAACGGGCAAGCCTCGAACTCGTACAGGACCAGGGCCTCACGCGGACGCGCGCCCGGATCCGTGACCCGCGCGCCCTCGCCCCCGCGCAGCCAGGTCGTGAGCCGCGCGCCCACGAGCGCCCTTCCGCGACTCACTCGAGCAGCGCTCACTCGAGCAGCCCCACGCGCCGATCGAGCGCTCCCGCGACAGCCGCCTCGGCTTGCTCGCTCGAAGCGCCGGAGCGAACGTGCACGAGGCGCTCCCAGCCCTGCTCGGTTTGCCGCAGCTCGTAGGTCGGCCAGAACTCGAGATCGAGCTTCAACGTGATGACCGCGGGCCGGCCGTCGAGGTCGAGAGTATCGAGTCGAACGGCATCGCCGTCCTGCTTGTCGGCCACGAGCGCGAGGAAAGAATCGAGATCGGTCACGGGCTGGCCGTCGACCTCGACGATCCGTCTCGTGGCCTCGAGCCGATAGCGCGTGGCGGGCGAACCGAACCAGTGGCGCGAGACGTAGACCCCGCCCGGTGGGATCTGGTACTGCGCCGAGAGGACCGGATGCGGTGCCTGCAGCAGCGCCCCGGCCCATAACACGGCCCGCGTCGTTCCGTCCCCCGACATCGAAAGCGGCTGGACCTCGAGCTTCAGCTCGACGCCGTCGCGCAACACTTCGACGACGGCCCGGTGGCCGCGGTCGAGGCGGGCCATGTGGCGCATGCGCGTCACCGGCTTGTCGTCGATCGCGAGGATCAGATCGCCCTCCCTGAAGAGCTCCTCGCCGGGCGTCCCGACGCTGCGCCGCAGCACCGACAACACCCGGCGATTGTCGGGATCGGCCCGCTCGATACGCTGCGCCTGGCGATCGGTGAGGCCCCGGTCACGGGCGTCGGCCAGGGTCAGCGGCTCGAGCTCGAGGCCGACCGTATGCCAATCGACGGGCTCGCCCCGGCGCAGGGGCTCGACCATGCGCTGGAGATGCGAGGTCGGAATCGCCCCGAAGAATCCCTCCGTCGCCGCATCGCTTCCGCTGCTGAAGGAGGCCCAGAACGCGATCACCCGTCCGAGGCGGTCGGTGAGTACACCGCCCACGGTCTGGGCGGCATCCTCGAGGGTCGCGAGCTCGAGATTCGTCTCGCGAAAACGCGGGGGATGGGTGAGCGGCATCTGCATCGGCTCACGCCGGGAGATCAATGTCCTGCGCGAGACGACTCGCTCCGTCGACGTCAGGCCCACCATCCAGACCGCGTCGCCGACGTTGAGATCGACGTCTCGCAGCACAGCCGCCCGCACGTTCGACCCGCCGATCAGCGCCGGGTCGTAGCGAACGACGGCGAGATTGTGCTCCGGGTGCAGATAGACGAGCTCGCCCGGCACTTCGAGAGATCCCGCGAATGTGATCGTGATGTCGGCAAGAGTGATTGGCACGGTCTCTCGGTCGACCACGACGAGGCCGCGCTCGCTGTCGACGACGAGGCCGGTGCCGTGGAACTGATCGCCGTGGACACCGTCGAGGCGATAGGGAATCGAGATCTTCACCATCACCAGCGACGACGCGATCCGCCGCACGGCGAAGGCGCCCTCGGCGGCAAGCCGCGTCTCACCCACCGCGGCGGTTGGCTCCGCCGGTGGGGCCGTCGATTCGACGCAGGGCCAGCGACCGGTCGCGTCGTCGCGTCGGCAATGCCGCATCGAGAACCAGCGCCGATCATTGCGTATCACTGCGACCAGCTCGGCCGCGGGCTGGCTCAGCTGAAAGAAGCGCACCGGCAGCCGCGCGCCGTGGGGCTTCGACGCGAGCACCCGCTCGAAGGTCGCGAGATCCGGCGTCTGCTCACCGGCGAGCTCTGTGATCACCGCCCGCCGCGGTACGCCGGCCCCCGCCAACGCATAGCCCGCACTCGCCACGTAGACGCCACCCACCGGAACCGACGCGTTGCGCGCCTGATGGAACGAGAGCGGATTGAGCACGCCGCCCGAATACTCGAGATATTCGGCCGGGGTGATCGCATGCAGATCAGCGACCGGAATCTCGACGGTCCGCGGCTCGCCCCCGCGCTCGAGCTCGAAGACGACCGCGCCCCCGCTCTTGGCGTCGCTGCCAGCCACGAGCGATCCGTCGACCGCGTCGTCGAGGGCGGACTCGATCGGCAGGAACGAGTTCACACGCTCCCCCGCGATCCCGACGATCACGTCGCCCACCTCGAGCTTTCCCTCGGCTGATCCCCCCGGCACGACCTCGCGCACCACGATCATCCCGGTGCCCTCCGGAAACGCCGCGCGCACGGCGGCCTCGGTCGGCTCGCGCAGTCCGAGCCGCCGGACCTCGTCGAAGGGCTGGTGCTCGAACACCACCTGCACCGTCCCGCGCGGCACCGGCTTCCCGCTGCGAATCAGCTCGACCGCGCGCTTCACGCGGTCGAGCGGTAAAAAGAAGCTCGACGCCGCATCGCGCCGGCCGCCCGCGTTCAAGGCCACGACGCGACCCTCGATGTCGACGACCGGCGAGCCCGACGAGCCCCCCGACGTGCTCGAGGCCGCCTGGATGTAGAACGTGTTGAAGTCGTTGAACGAGGTCGGACCGTACTCGGGCGCTTCGCGATCAAGGCGCGCGATGGTGCCCGAGAGGATCGAGAGCTTCTCGCCGGCGTCGTTGCCGACGACGCGGATCTCGGTCCCGACCCGGGCGCGCTCGGGGGCGAGGATCAGGGCCTCGGGCTTCATGAAGCGCACCTGGGATGGATCGAAGCGGAAGATCCCGAAGTCGTGGACGGGGTCTCGGTAGACCGCCTGGACGGCGACCTCTTCGTTGTTCTGGAAGACCGCCTCGGCGACGACGGGGGCCGTCGTCACGACGTGGCGATTGGTGAGGATCAGACCCTGCTCGGCATCGATCACGAATCCGGTCGCGGTGGAGGTCCCCGGCGTCGTGTCGTCGAAGGCGCGGGGGCTGCTGACGCGCAACACCACGACGGCCCGGGCGATCCGGTCGAGGGTCGCTTCCCAGGCGCGCGCCTCGCTCTCGGCCTGGGAAGGCGAGGCCGCCGATCCGAGCAGAAGCGTCCAGCCGATCAAGCCCGCGAGCCGCGTCATGGGTCCCGAAGCCGCGCCCAGCCTGGATCTTCTGCTCACCCTGCATCTCCCCCTCGTGTTCACGCGCCCGCTCGCGCCAGCACAGCCATTCATCCCGTCAGCCCTTCGCCGCATCGCCCCTCGCGCCGAGCGCCGCCGCCACGAGGCCGGGCAGCACGCGGTCCAGATACTGCTTCAAGTACTTCGCGAAGACGTCGACCTCGAGATGCACGGAATCGCCCGGGCGCAGGCGCGCGAGAGTCGTCCTGTCGAGCGTGTACGGAATCAGCGCGACGTGGAAACGGACGCCTTCGGCCCGGACCACGGTGAGCGAGACGCCATCGATCGCCACGGAGCCTTTGTCGACGAAGGCCGGCGCGAGTGCTTCGTCGGCCGCGCGCAGGTGGAGCTCGACCTCGTTGCCCTGGCGGATCACGCGCTCGACCTGGCCGAGTCCGTCGACATGGCCCTGGACGAGATGTCCGTCGAAGCGGGCGCCTGCGCCCATCGCGCGCTCGAGATTGACGACGTCGCCCCGCTCGAGGCGGCTGAGCCGCGTGCACGAGAGCGTCTCGGGAATCGCCTCGAAGGTATGGACAGCGCCTTCGATGCGGGTCACGGTGAGGCACGCGCCCATCACGGCGATGCTGTCCCCGAGCTTCACGCCGGCCGCAATGGGGCCGAGATCGATCTGGAAACGCGTTAGATCCGCGAGGCGCTCGACCCCTTCGATCCGTCCCACGTGCTCGACGATGCCGGTGAACATCAGGCGCGCAATCGCCGGTCGATTTCGCGCTTCATGCGGTCGCGCACCTTCGAGTAATCCGCGGGGAGCTCGATCGGGGGATTCGGGTGCTCGGAGATGATGCCCTCGAGCTGCATCGAGTGATACGCGAGCTTCGAGTCGACGAACTTGAGGCCGTGAGCCGTCGAGATGACGACGACCTGGTCGCTGCTCTTCACGAGCCCCCGGGCCTGGAGCTTGCGCAGCGCGACGAGGGCTACGCCCGTGTGCGGGCAGTTGAAAAGCCCCGTGCGATCCGCCTTCGCACACTCCTCCATGATCTCTGACTCGCTCGCCTGCTCGACGACGCCGTCGTACCGACGCAGCGCATCCACCGCCTTCTCGTAGGAGACGGGATTGCCGATCTGGATCGCCGAGGCGACGGTCTTGCGCGCCGCGATCGGCTCGAACACCTCGAAGTTGCGTTGATAGGCGAGGTAGAGGGGGTTCGCCGCTGCCGCCTGGCCGACACAGATGCGCGGGCGCTTCGTGATCAGGCCGAGGGAGAGGAGCATGTCGAGACCCTTCGCGAGGGCCGACACGTTGCCGAGATTGCCGCCCGGGATCACGAGCCAGTCCGGCATGCTCCAATCCAATTGCTGCGCAATCTCGATACCGACCGTCTTCTGGCCCTCGACTCGCAGGCTGTTCATCGAGTTCGCGAGGTAGACGCCGTCCTGCGCCGAGACCTGCTTCACGATCTCCATGCAGCCGTCGAAATCCGTGTCGAGGGCGAACACGATGGCACCGTTCGCCACGGGCTGGATCAGCTGCGCCAGCGAGATCTTCCCCCGCGGCAGGAACACGATCGCGGGAATCCCAGCCGCCGCCGCGTACGCCGAGAGCGCCGCCGACGTATCCCCCGTCGATGCGCACGCCACCGCCGGAATCGACACGCCGTTCGCGATCATCTGCTTGACCTGCGACACGAGCACCGTCATGCCGAGATCCTTGAACGACCCCGTATGCGAATTGCCGCAGAGCTTCAGCCAGAGATCCTCGAGCCCGATCTCGCGCCCGTAGCGCTCGGCCCAGAAGAGGTTCGTGTGACCCTCGTACATCGAGACGACGTTTTTGTTGTCGATGTCGGGGAGCACCCACTCCTTCTTGCCCCAGACGCCCGAGCCGTAGGGCCACTCATTTCGCCGTGCGCGCAGCTCGAAGAGCGTTTTCCACTCGTCGGCTGACTTCTTGGCGAGCTCGACGTGGTCGTGGACGACCTGCAGCAGGTGGCCGCCCCGATCGCCGTAGATCACCTTGTCGAGGGCGTGGCGCTCCGACGGATCGCACACGCTCTCGAACCACGCCCGCGCCTGCGGCCGGCTCTGCGACACCTAGACGCCCTCCTCGATCTCGATCACCCGCGGCTCGCCGACGAGATCCTCGAGGCCGTGGAGGCGATCGAGGGCGCGGCGCAGCGCCGCATGACTCGACGGATGCGTCAACACGATCACGGGTACGGCGCCGCCCGCCGTCGCCGCCTGCTCCCGCTGCACGACCGAGGCGATGCTGACGCCCTCGTCGCCGAGCGCACTCGTGATGCGGCCGAGCACGCCCGGTCGGTCCTTCGCAAACAGGCGCAGATAGGCGCGCCCCGTGAGCTCGCTCTCGGCGACCAACGGCCGCGGCCCGATGTGCTCAGCCAGGAAGGACATCGGCGGCACGGGTCCGCGCCCGCCCCGCATGATCTCGCGCGCAATCTCCATCAGATCCGACACGACGGCACTCGCCGTCGGCAGCTCGCCGGCGCCCGCGCCGTAGTAGAGCGTCGGCCCGACCGCGTTTCCCCGCACGACGACCGCATTCATCGCGCCATCGACCTTCGCGAGCAGGCTCGAGGCCGGGATCATCGTCGGCCGCACGTGGACCTCGATCCGCTCGCCACCGTCTGCGCCTCCGACGGCTCCGGATGAACGGTGGCTCTTCGCGACTCCGAGCAGCTTGATCCGGTAGCCGAACTCGGCGGCGAGCTCGAAGTCGAGAGGCATGAGCCCTCGAATGCCCTCGGTCGGGATCTCCTTGAAGGTGATCTCGGCGCCAAAGGCCATCGTCGTCAGCAGCGCCAGCTTATGGGCCGCGTCGATGCCCTCGACGTCGAAGGTCGGATCCGCTTCGGCATAGCCCAGCGCCTGAGCGCGCTTCAGCACCGAATCGAAATCCTCCCCGGTCGCCTCCATCTGGGTCAACACGAAATTCGTCGTCCCGTTCAGGATCCCGAAGAGGCTCTCGATCTGGTTTGCGGCGAGACCTTCGCGCAGCGAGCGCAACAGCGGAATCCCGCCGCAGACCGCGGCCTCGAAGCCGACGTCGACCCCCGCCTTCGCGGCGGCGCCGAAGATCTCCTTGCCGTGGAGGGCGAGCAGCGCCTTGTTCGCGGTCGTGACGTGTTTGCCGGCGGCGATCGCCTCGAGCAGGAGTCGCCGCGGGACGTCGTAGCCCCCGATCAGCTCGATCACGATCTGGACTCGCGGATCCGCGATCAGGCCCTTCGCATCAGCGTCGAACTGGATCCCGCCGAGGGCGATGCCGCGATCGGTCTTCAGGTCGAGATCCGCGATCCGGACCATGGAAAGCGGAAACCCGAGCCGCTTCTCGATCACCGCCGCGTTCTCGCGCAGCACCTTGACCACGCCGCGACCGATCGTCCCGAACCCGATCAGCCCGACCCCGACTCCACGACTCGCCTGCCCACTCATCTCACTGCTCCCGCCCCCGCCTCGACCATCCTCATCAGACCCTCGTCAGACCTCCGACTCGCGCAGGAAGCGCCGAATCCCGCGCACCGCCTGCCGGATCCGGTGTTTGTTCTCGACCAGCGCGAAGCGCACGAAGCCCTCGCCCTGCTCGCCGAATCCGACGCCCGGCGACACCGCGACGCCCGCCTCCTTGAGCAGCCGCTTCGAGAACTCGAGCGAGCCCATCGGCTTGAATTTCTCCGGAATCGGTGCCCAGACGAACATCGTGGCCAGCGGCTTCTCGATCTTCCAACAGCCCTCGCCGTCCTGGCCGAGGCCGTCGATCAGGGCGTCGCGGCGTTCCTTGTAGACGGAGACCGTCTCGGTCACGCAGTCCTGCGGTCCGCGCAGCGCCGTGATCGCGCCGATCTGGATCGGCTGGGGCATGCCGTAGTCGAGGTAGCTCTTGATGCGCTTGAGGGCATGGATCATCTGCTTGTTTCCGCACGCGAAGCCGACGCGCCAGCCCGCAAGGTTGTGGCTCTTCGACAACGAGGTGAACTCGATCGCGATGTCCTTCGCGCCCGGCACCTCGAGGATCGAGGGCGGCTTGTAGCCGTCGAAGGCGATCTCGGCGTAGGCGAAGTCGTGGACGAGCATGATGTCGTTGGCCTTCGCAAACTCGACCATCCGCGTCATGAAGGCGAGGTCGACGACGTGGGTCGTCGGATTCGCCGGAAACGAGATGATCAGCATCTTCGGCCGCGGCCAGGTCCGCGCCACGGCGAGCTCGAGATTCGCGAAAAAATCCGAGTCCTCGGTCAGCGGCACCTTGCGCAGGTCCGCGCCCGCGATGATGACCGCGTACTGGTGGATCGGGTACGCCGGATCCGGGACGAGCACGACGTCGCCGGGGCCGACCGTCATCAACACGAAATGCGAGAGGCCTTCCTTCGCGCCGATCACAGCCACGGCCTCCGTGTTCGGGTCGAGCTCGATCTGATGGCGCCGCGCGTACCACTCGCAGATCCCGGCCCGCAGATTGGGAAGTCCCTGGGACGACGAATAACGGTGATTGCGCGGGTCCTGGGCGGCTTCGCAGATCTTATCGACGATGTGCTGCGGCGTACCCATGTCCGGATTGCCCATGCCGAGGTCGATGACGTCCTCGCCGGCGCGCCTGGCCGCGCGGGCCATGTCCGTCACGACGGACAGGATGTAGGGCGGGAGCCGGTTGAGCTTATGGAAATCGTGGCGGAATTCTTTCTGGGTCTCTGTCGGTCCCTGGGTCATTTCGGGTCGTTCCTGTGGTCGGGTCTCGCCTGCGGAGCAGGTCCGCGGGGCGAAGCGATTTGGAGGGAAGCAATCCGGTCGGGTCGTCGCGTCGCCGCTCGTGCGGATCGCCGGTTCGATGCCGGGCCGGAGCGAGTCGTGCACACGCGTCTACGACGCGCGCCGCGACCGCTGCGTTCGATCGAGCGCCCACCGTTTCTCATCGTCCCCTCCCCGCCACGCCGTGATCCCGCCGTCTGCTGCCCTGCGACTCGGGGTCGGGGGCGCGCGGAGGCGATCTCGGTGAAACGAATGAGGGGCGGAGCCCCGGCGGGCTAACGAGCCGTCCGGCCGTAGCGTTCTTGCATCCCTTGGGAACCTTTCGAGTGGCCCGATCGTACTGGAGAATTGCGGCCCGAGGAAGCGCCCGGGAGCTCACTCAGGTGCCGGGTCGGGCTTCCGATCCCGATCCGGTTTTCCCTGCGCGGACGGGCCAGTAGAAGACCAGACCGAGCGCCAGCAAGGCGAGCGCCACCGCGCACTCGCGCGGGCTCGCGCGGACGATCGCCGCGGCGATCGCCGCCGTCACGGCGAGGTAGAGCAGGGGCAGCCAGGGATACCCGAAAGCCCGGTACGGCCGCAGCTGCAGGGGCTTTCGGCGGCGTAGCATGAAGAGGGCCACGGTGTCTGCAGCCGTCGCGAGCAGGATCCCGAAGACCGTGAAATCGAGGGCCTTCGGGAAGCTCTCGAGAAAGAGGATCAGGCCGATCGCGACCACGGCCTGGATCGCGATCGCGACGGCGGGCGTCAGGTAGCTGTCGTGGACCCGCGAGGCCCGGGCAAAGAAATGCTCGTCGAGGGCCATGGCGTAGACGATCCGCGGGCCGATCAGGACCTGGGCGTTCAGGGTCCCAAGCACCGAGACGAGCACGAAGCCCGCGACGAGCTGCCCGCCCGCCGCCCCGAAGAGCGCCCGCGCCGCCGCTTCACCGGTGTCGCGCGACGCCGCCATCTCCGCTGGCGAGAGCGCGTAGAGGTAGACCGTGTTGATCGCGAGATAGAGCAGCGTGCAGAGAGCGAGTCCGAGAAACAGCGAGCGCGGCACGTTGCGCCGGGGATCCCGGATCTCGCTCGCGACGAAGACGCTCGCGTTCCAGCCGAGATAGCTGAAGAGCACCGGCGAGAGCGCCTGCCCGAATCGGAGCCAGGGACCGCCGCCTGCGCCGACCGCCGCAGCCGGCCCAGCGGCCTCCGTCCCCGCCCCCACCCCTGCCAGCCAAGGCGCGAAGCTCCCCTCGCCGAGCAACGGACCGAGACAGACGAAGGCGGCGATCGCCGCGATCTTCATGACGGAAGTCAGGTTGTTGAAGCGGGCGCCGAGGCGGGTGCTCACGAGATTCAGGACCGACACGACGACCACGAGCCCGGATGCGCATCCCATCACCGCCGTGCGCCCGAGTCCGAATTCGGGCGCCACGAATTCGACCGCCACCACGGCGAGCGCCGCGATCGTGCCGGCGTAGATCGCGAAGAAGCTGAGCCAGCCCGCCAGGAAGCCCGCCGCGGGATGAATGCCCTCGCGCAGGTAGACGTAGTTGCCACCGGCGCGCGGATACATCGCAGCGAGCTCCGCGTTGATGAAGGCGCCGACCAGCGAGATCAACGCGCCGGCGAGCCAGACGAACAGATACGGCCCGGCGCTCGGCAGCAGCACGACGACCTGGGAGGGCGTAAAGAAGATGCCGCTGCCGACCACCGAGGCGACGATCAGCATCGTCGCGTCCCAGAGCGAGAGGCTGCGCGGCAGGCGATCGCGCGGATGGGCGCCGGACCCGAGCTCGGGCGAAGCCGGAGCGCCGATCCCCGCGCGCGCGTCTTTCACAGACTGACGATACGGGCGCGATCGCCCAGTGAGCCCGCGAGGTCGGCGACGTGGCGATGGTGGCTGAAGAGCAGGATCTGGGTCCGCTCCCCGAAGCGCGCGAGCACCTCGAGAGTCGCCTGCGTCCGCTCGTCGTCGAACTCGATCAGGATGTCGTCGGCAATCAGGGGCATCGGCTCGCTGCGTTCGATGGAGGCCGCAAGAGTTGCCAGGCGAAGCGCGAGGAAGAGCTGATCCCGGGTCCCCGAGCTGAGGGCCTCGACCGCGACCTCGCGCTGGCTTGCACTCAGCGCGACCAGTCGAGCCTTCCCGTCGTCCCCCGCGTCGGAGAGGACCGTCGGATACGCGCCCCGCGTGAGCTCCCCGAAGAGGCGGCCAGCGTGCTCGAGCAGCGGCCCCTGATTCGCACGGCGGTAGGCGTCGATCTCCTGCTCGAGAATCTGCCGGGCGATCGCGAGCTCCGCATAACGCCGGACGTCGCCGAGAACCTGCGCGCGTTGAGCCTCGGCCTGCTCCGCGAGCTCGGCCTGCTTCGCATTGCCATCCATGGTCTCGAGCGCCGATCGTTGGAGGCTGAGCTCCCCAAAAATGCTCGTCCGCTCGTCGCCCTGTTGCACGAGCCGCTCCTCGAGGGTTCCAATTCGTGCGGCGAGGCGGTCCAGGTCGAGTTCCTCGTCGGAGGTCTCGGACGCCGCCCCGACCAGGGTCCGCAGATCCTCGACACACGCCACCTGCCGCCGCTCCGCCGCTTCGAGCTGGTCGCGGGCCTCGGCGAGAGACAATTGCAGGGCGTTCGCGCGCGTCGCCTGATCTCGGGCGTGGTCGAGTTCCCGCTTCAATCGGAGCGCCGCCGGCTCCGCAGCAAAGTCCAAGATCTCGGGCAGACAGCTCGCCACGAGCCGGCCGCACTCGAACTCGAAGCGCTCTGCATCGGCATTCATCTTCTCGACGCGAAGGCGCGCATCGACGAGCTTGCTCCGGCGGTCGAGTAGACGCTGCAGGGTGTCGAGATGGGCCTCGACGTCGCGGGGCGCGGTGTCGGCGGGAAGCGACAACCCCGCGACCTCCGCCGTCCAGCTCACCCGCCAGTTTTCGAGCTGCGCCTCGGCGTGCTCACGACCGTGGACATACCGCTCGAGCTGCACCTCGGCTTGCGCGCGGAGCTGGGCCTGCTCACGCGCACGCGTACGCTCGGCCGTTCGGCGGCCGAGCTCGAGCTCAGCCCGCTCGATCCAACCCTCGAGGCCCTCGTCTACGCTCCCCTCAGCGCTCTCACCCGGGCAGAGCGCCTCGCGGATCCCACGCACCGCGACGCTTCGCGTCGCCCTCTGGCGTACCCATGCCAGATCGAGCTCCCGGCTTCGGGCGTAGAGCGCGAAGAGTCCGTCGACCCGTTCACGCCATTCGATGCGCGACTCGGGAGCCCCGGGTCCCCCGAGCGCCTCGGGCCAGATCGCCCGCCAGTCCGAATCGAGTGCGCGCCACGCCTCCTCGTGGCGGACCGCCTCCCGCTCGAGCTCCGCCGCGACGGCGTCGAGTCGAGCGGCCTGAGCGAACAGCGCGGCCCCGCGTGCAACCCGATCCGCCTCGCTCCGCAGACGGTCGGCGAGCTGGTCGGCGGCGCGAACCCGATCCTCGTATCGCGTACCGAGCGCCTGCCGAGACGCCCGCTCGCCGGAGGCCATCGGCTCGAGCAACCCCTCTCGCACCGAACGCCAGAGCTGGTCGCGCTCCCGCCGCTCGGCCTCGAGCTCGGCTTCGCTCAGCAGACTGCCCTCCCCGCGCAGGCGGCCGAGCTCCTCTCCCGTGGAGATCCGGTCCTCGACAAGCACCCGGCGACGCTCGACCAGGCGGGCACGCTCCCCGGCGTGCTCGGCGAATCGCTTTGCGTGCAACTGGATCAGGGAGACGGGCGGCAACGCCAGCGCCTCGAGCCGATCCGCCGTCCATCCGGCCAGCGAGAGCTGCGCTTCTGTCCGCGCACACTCCTGCTTCAGCGCCTGATGTTGGCCCCGCCGCTCTTCGATCTGGGCATCGATCGGACCGAGCTTTTGCGCGCGAGAGAGAGCGCGCGCGATGGGCTCGGGGTCCAGAGTCGCCTCCGCCTTTCGCCCCTCACCTTCTCCGTTCTCGCGCGTCAGGCGCGCAACCACCGCCCGCGCCTCTCGCTCCGACTCGAGCTCCTTTCCGAGGCGGTCCTCGAAGCGCGCCGCATCTGCGACGAGCTCACGCACGCGGCGCGAGCGCTCGACGATCCGGCGAAGCACGGGCTCTGCATCCCAACCTGTCCCGAGCGAGGTCGAGAGCGAAGCGATCTCGGCCGCAATCATCGTGACGACTTCCTCACGGCGCGGCAGCTGGTCGCGGGTCTCTCGGTAGGCGCCGAGTGCCTGGTGGAGTGATTCGATCGGCTCGAGGGATGCGAGGATCGAGGGCAAGAGCACGAGCGCCGTTTCGCGCTCGATCTCCCGAGCGATCCGCGCGTGCGCATCTCCTCGCTCTTCATCCGCACGTGCGAGGGCCTGCCGAGCATCCTTCAGCCGTCGGCAGCGGGAGAGGTCCGCACGGGTCGCTTCGATCGCGCCCTCGAGCCAGGCGAGGCGGCCTGCCAGCCCCTCGACGACCTTCGATTGCTCCTCGAAGCGACTGGGATCGAGGGCGCTGTCGCGGATCACCCTCTGCAGCTCCTTCCACTCCGTGATCATCGCGGGGATGCGCTGCTTCTGGCCACGGGGAACGAAGAGCGCCTGCGCCTCGCCCTCGAGCGTCTCGATCAGCTGGCGCAGATGGACGATCCCGAGCCCCGCACCAAACAATGCGCGCCCGAGCTCTCCGCCGTCTTCGAGCAACGACCGCGAACCCTCGACGAGCACCTGGTGATCAAGGCCGTAGAAATGGGAGAAGACCGTCTCGGGCACCGCCTGCGTCAGCGCCTGCAATCGCTCGACGGCGAGCGCGCCCGCCTCGCCCTGCCCGACCAGCGTCTGCTTGTTGCCCTTTCTTCGAACGACCTCGGCTGTCAAGCCATCCTGGAAACACAGCCGCGCAGCGACCCGGAGATCCTGATGTCGGTGGACGAAATTATCCTCCGACTGTTGGGGAATCCCGTAAAGCAGTCCCCGGATCGCGCGGAGCGCGGAGCTCTTGCCCGCCTCGTTCGGCCCGTAGATCACGCACAGCCCCGGGTCCGCCGCGCCGCCAAGCGCCAGCACGCGATCGCTGAAGGGGCCGAACGCCTCGAGCTTAAGCTCGACGATCCTCATGCCGGGTCCTCGCCCTCGAGCAGCCGCGACCAGAGCAGATCTTGCACGGCCGGGAGCCGCGCACGCAGCCACGCCGGATCGGTCGGATCGCAGCGATCTTCGTCGGACACATCGATCCCGCCGAGAAGTTGGGCTGGCAGCTTGCGCTTCAGCTCCTCGAGCTCTTCCCCGGCGCGCCCGAACTCGAGCGACGCTGTCTGCAGGCGATCGATCCGCCGCAGCAGACCCCCCAGCGCGTCGTCCCGGTCACGCAGGGCATCGAAGTCCCGGCGATCGCGGGTCGCGAAGTCGACGCGCTCGAGCCAGACGCCGGGCTCGCCGAGATCGATCGCCAGCGACCGATATTCGTGAATCCAGCGCTCGGGCGCACGGACCAGGGCGTCATGGATCGGTGTCGCGCCGCGGAGAGTCAGGCGGGCGGCGACGAGGCGGCCGTCGGCCTCGGCGACAGCCGCGCTCAAGGCGTCGCGGACACGGGAGAGCGCGTCGTCGGGATGCTCGAGGGCCGACACGTCGACCTCGACCCGGGCCCAGCGCACGACGTCGAGGTCATGCTGGACGACGTCGACGACGCGGCCGTGTTCGACGCGCACGAGGCTCGCGCCCTTGCCGCCCGTCTCCCGGGCGTGTCGCCCCTGCAGATTGCCCGGAAAGACGATCCATGGATCGCGACTGACGATCTCCCGCTGATGCACGTGGCCGAGAGCCCAGTAGGCGTAGCCCTTCGAACGAAGGCCTTCGACCGTGCAGGGCGCGTAGGGGGCATGGCCGGGACGGCCGTCGAGGGAGGTGTGCAGCAGACCGATCTCGAAACACCCTGAGTCGCCCTGAGGAAAGCCCGCGGCCAGGTCTTCGGAGACGCGCCGGCCGGCGAAGCTCTGACCGTGGATCGCGACATCATAGTCGGCGAGCAGGGTCGTCTCGGGTCGGCGGGAGGCGTAGTGGGCCACGTTGGGCGGGAGTGAGAGCCGCTTCGTGATCTGACTGGCTGCGTCATGGTTGCCGGAGACGAGCTGGACCGGGATGCCCGCGTCGGCGAGGCGGCGCATCTGGGCCACGAAGAACAGGCCCGTGTTGTAGTCCTTCCAGTCCCCGTCGTAGAGATCACCGGCCAGCAGGACGAACGCAACCCGCTCCTCGAGCGCGAGGTCCACGAGCGCTTCGAAGGCCCGGCGCGGCGCCGCCCGGACGGCCTCGACGGGCGCGTCGGGGTAGCGCTCGAGACCCTGGAGCGGGCTGTCGAGATGGATGTCGGCTGCGTGCAAGAAACGAAACAAGACCGAGCCCTCCGGAAATGGCTCGCCCACGGGACCAGCCCGGGGACCTGCGCATTGTACGCAACGTGTGCGACGGATCCGGTCATACAGTCGACGCACAGTCCGGCGGCTGTCGGCTCGTGCCGACACCTCCTGCCGATAGACAAACCGGAACCGGGCGCGGCATCATGGCCACTCACGAGTGGACGGCTCTGCCCGCGCGCCGCGCGGCGACCCGATCGAGGAGTCCGACGGATGACGCTCGACAAGACCTTGTTGGGAATCCTGCTGGGTCTCTTCAGCGCGAGCGGCGCCAGCGCCCTCGATCCGCAGCTCGATTCCGGAGGCTTCCGCGAGGAAGATCGCGCGATCGCCGAGGAGATCGCGGCCTTCTCCGCCGAGGAACGACACGCGGCCCTGATCGCCGCCGGCCATCCCGAAGACCTGCTCGAAGTGCAACAGATCCAGAGCGGATCGGCCGACGATTTCGGCGCCTTGATCGAGGGGTTCCCGCGCGAGGATCAGGAGCAGATCTGGGATCTGGTGCGCTACCCCGGCCTGGTCGCCGACCTCGCCCGCGGCGGCGCGAAGTCCGACGCCGAGCTCGACACCATCGCCAAGCGCTATCCCGAGGAGATCCGCAGCGCGATCCGCAGCGCGGGTCGGGAGCGTTATGCGACGTGGGTCGAGGTCTATGCTCTGGATCTCGAGGCGGAGCAGGCGCTTTCGAGTGTGATCGCAAAGCATCCCGCGGAGGTGCGCAGCGCATTCCAGCGCCTCCGGGGCCAGCCCGATCTCATGAGTCTACTCGTCGACAACATCGGCCTGGCAACGCGGCTCGGTGCCGCCTATCGGGAGGATCCCACGCGCGTCGAGGCCCGCTTCGACACCCTCCATCAGGAAGTGGCCGCCCGCAAGAGCGACGAGGAGAAGAACTGGGCCAGGGAGCTCCAGGATCCCGAGGCGCAGGAAGAGCTGCGCAGCGCGGCCCGCCAGTTCGCCGAGGATCAGGGCTACGACCTCGACGACGAGAGAGACGGGAGCGTGATACAAACGCGCGTCGTCCACGTGGATCACTACGTGAACTCGAATCCCTACCCGTACTGGTTCGGATATCCCTCCTGGTACGACTATCCCTACTGGTACCCGGCCTCCGTCTGGAGCCACGTCGGGTTCCGCTTCGGGGGCGGCTCGAGCTTCATCCAGGTGGGGCTGCCTTCGCCCTACTTCCTCGGCTGGTACGGCAACTACTACTACGGCGCGCGCTACGGCTATTGGAACAATCCCGGGAACTACTACGGCGGCGGCTATTACGGGGGCGCCTATTATGGGGGCGGCCATCATGGGGGCGGAAACGGCTACCCGCGCCATTTCAACTCGGCTCGCTATTACGACGATCACCACTCGCGCTACTTCAACGGTCACCGCAAGCATTCCGACCGTTACAGTTCGCAAGGCTCAGGCGGCTCGGGCGGCTCAAGCCAAGCCTTCGACGGCAACCGGCGCGGCGCCCAGGAGCGCCACATGAACCGCCTGCCGAACGACCGGCAGGGTCGCGGCCAGGGCTTCGATCGATCAGAGCGCTCCGGCCGGCGGGATTCCGGCGGCGAAGTCGGTGGCGACGGGCGGAGCGGCTCCAACGCTCGGAGGTTCCGCGCGAATTCTCGACATCCGGGCGATGCGATTGGCGGTGCCCCCGGTGGTGCCCCTCCCGAAGCCTCTTCGGGCGGATCGGGGCCGCAGGACCGCCAGGGCGTCGACCGATCGCCGAACGACAGTCGCCCGAACGCGCCGGATGTCGGTCCGGGTGGCCGAAGCTCGTCGGCGGACCCGCGCGAGCGCCTGCAGCGTCGGGGAGGCGCGCGCCAGAATCGACAGTGGACCTCCGGCGAGAAAGAGGGCGAGGGCAAGGACGAGGCGCCGAGCCTGCGCGATGCTGGCGGCCGCGGACGTCGACAGCTCCCCGATGTCTCGAGCCCGCCGCCCGGACGCTTCGAGCGGGCGGACCGCCGCGGTGGCCGCAGCGAGCGAACTTCGCGCACCGCTTTGGTGGGCTCCCCGCAGCGTTCTTCGCATCCTTCTTCGCATCCCTCTTCGAATCAGAGCCTGACGCAACGAGATCGGTCGCAGAATCACGGGAGGCGCGAGTCCGTAACCCGCTCTGAAGGTGGCGGCCGCGGCGCCCAGCGCTTCGACCGAAGCGCCCCGCAGTCTGTCGACCGCGCAGAGCACGATGGCCAGCGCCAGTCCGCTGACAGCGTCCGGCAGAGTGGAAATAACAATGGCGGCGGGCACCGCAGCGGCGGCCAGGGAGGCGGCTTCGGCCGCGGCGGGGGCAGCGGCGGGGGCGGTAGTCAAGCTGGACGTGGCTTCGGCGGGGCTGGTCGCTGATCCGAGCACAGCCGAAGCGGGGCGCCCTCTCCGGCGAACCGCGCTGCGAGAGCCGCTCGCAAGGATCCGGAACCGGTCGAGCGCGGACGCTGCAGGCCACGCCCGCCATGCAGAATCCGCGCTCGGCTCGCCTCGCTTACTCTCAGCCGCGCTGACTCGGGTCGTCGCCCACGATCCCGACCTCCGGCGCCGCGATCCAGCCGCGCATCACCGCCCGCCCCACCGCCGATAAAACCGCACGAAGAGACGCATCGACGATGCTCGGCGCGATACCCGCGCCGTAGAGATGCCGACCTGGACCCACGACGATCTCCACATAAGCCACCGCCGATGCGGCGGCCCCTTCGCCCAGGGTGTGCTCCTGGTAGTCGCCCACCCGGAGCGAAACACCGATCAGCTCCGACAACGCGCCGACGAAGGCGTCGATGGGACCGATCCCCTTGCCGTGGAGCCGATGGCGCGTCCCGCCCCAGGACACCGTGGCCGAGAGCGAGTGTTGCCCGCCCTCGCCCTCCGCCACGAGTGTGCGGTCGCCGATCATCCGCGGGCCGGGCTCGAGGCCGAAATACTCGCGCTCGAAGAGCGTCCGCAGCTTCCCGCTCGAGACTTCCTGACCGGTCGCATCAGCGCTGGCCTGCACGACCTGTGAGAACTCGATCTGCATCCTGCGCGGGATCCGATAGCCCGCGTCGGTCTCGAGCAGATAGGCGATCCCGCCCTTCCCCGACTGGCTGTTGATCCGGATCACGGCCTCGTAGTCGCGCCCCACGTCCGCGGGATCGACGGGCAGGTAGGGCACCTCCCAATGCGGATTCCGCTCCGCCTTCATCGCCGCGAGTCCCTTGCGGACGGCATCCTGATGGGAGCCCGAGAAGGCCGTGTAGACGAGCTCGCCCGCATAGGGATGGCGCGGATGGATCGGCAGGTGGTTCGCGGCCTCGACTCGCCGGACCAGCGCGGGGAGATCGGAAAAGTCCAGCTCGGGATCGACGCCCTGGGTCATCAGGTTCAGGGCGAGGGTCACGAGGTCGACGTTGCCCGTGCGCTCGCCGTTTCCGAATAACGTTCCCTCGATCCGGTCGGCGCCGGCGAGCAAGCCGAGCTCCGCCGCCGCGACCGCGCAGCCGCGGTCATTATGCGGATGCACGGACAGGATCGCCGCGTCGCGCCGAGCGAGCTTTGCGCCGAACCACTCGATCTGATCCGCGTAGACGTTGGGCGTCGAGACCTCGACCGTCGCGGGCAGATTCAGGATCACCGGCCGCGCAGGGCTCGCCCCGAGCTCTGCCATCACCGCGTCGCAGATCTCGACCGCGAACTCCAGCTCGGTGGACGTGAAGCTCTCCGGCGAGTACTCGAAGCGAATCGCCTGGCCGCCGAGCGCCTCGGCACGACTCCGCACCTGGCGCGCCGCCGTCACGGCGATCGCCACGATCCCCGGTCTGTCCTCGCGGAAGACGACCCGCCGCTGGAGCGGGGAAGTGGAGTTGTAGAAATGGACGATCGAATGGGACGCGCCCGCGATCGCTTCGAACGTCCGCTCGATCAAGTCCTCGCGACACTGGGTCAGGACCTGGATCGTGACCGAATCGGGAATGCGTTTTTCTTCGATCAGTCGCCGCACGAAATCGAATTCCGTCTGCGACGCCGAGGGAAAGCCGACCTCGATCTCCTCGAAGCCGATCGCGACGAGAGTGTCGAAGAGCCGGATCTTGCGCTCGAAGCCCATCGGCTCGACGAGTGCCTGATTGCCGTCGCGCAGATCCACGCTGCACCAGCGCGGTGCGCGCATGATTCGCCTCGCAGGCCATCGCCGATCGTCGAGGGCGACGCCCACGAACGGCTTGTAGCGCGCGGCCGGCATCACACCCGCCCGCGCCCCAGCCCGGCCGACGTAAGCCTGCGGACCCGCCGATCCCGTCCCGCTCGGATTGCCCTGATCCCGACTGCCCTGATTCCTGTCCATCTCGAACCTCCTGCCCCGCCTTGCCCGCCGGAGGCATCGGGGAGGCTGGCTGGTGCATCTGCACCGGCCACGGGCTCGTCGAGTCCAGTTTCTGCGTTGGGTCCCAGAAACGACGAAGCCCCCTCCCGTTTGCCGTTCTTTCCGGCGGGAGGGGGCTTTCGTCGTCCGTGTCGATCGGATTACGCGCTAGTCCCCGCCCGCCTCGCTAAGCTCGCTAAGGAGCAGGAGGAGGTTCGAAGCCAGCAGGCCGAGCGACCACTCGGAGCCCGGCGTACGCAGATCCAATGAACGAACGAACGGTTGCATGAGCTCCTGATTAGGCGACACCCGCGACACCGTCAAGAGGTGCCCCCGCGACCGTCTGAGCTTGCCCCTTCACGGCCCGATCGGCCCGCGCCCTGTCCGACCTGTGCCCTATCCGACCGAAGAGAGATCGATGCGTTTACCCCAGCGCGCCCGCACCGCGCGCCGCGTCGCCGGCAGGCCCGCGAGCTTCGGATCGAGCTCGACGATCGCGCGCGCCGCCTGACGCGCGATCGCGACGAGCTGCGCATCGCGGAGCAGATTCGCGATCCGCAGCTCCGGGACGTGACCGCTCTGGCGTGTCCCGAGGAAATCCCCGGGGCCGCGGATCTCGAGGTCGGC